>BLLV01000253.1 GCA_011959205.1 Bacteroidaceae bacterium | reverse complement strand
CTCTGTATGGTATCCTCCAATACTTTTGCAGCATTGTAGGTGACGGTAATGATAGCAATTTAATAAATAGGACGAAAATATATTCCACAATTTTTAGTGATTTTTCTTTATTACTCAAAGATGCAGTGAACAAGGCTACCTGGAACCCGGTACACGCCTGCCCTATCTGCATCACATGCTTGCCCGGTTCTTTGTACGAGCTTGGCTTGTTCACCGCATCTCCCTGACGGATGCAAAAACGTCACGCAGCAACATAGCCGTATTTGTTTATTCCAGCCATATCTTCCTTATACTTAATTATCTTTCTGTTGAAACTATGATTGTGGAAAAATTAACATAAAAAAGGCGTGAAACTTAAATCATTAAAATTTACCATCGTAATTTTACTATCAAATGAAAACAAAACTATAATAACTGCAAATAAAACAGTTGATTTACAAGTGTTTTAGTTTACTTTATCATGGGAACAATATCTTAAATCTTTTTAATCGCCTGCAAGTTTCTTCGGAATTATTGGGAACATTTACGGGAAATATATTAACCCTGCACCCAGAAAACATAAAACCGACAAGAATATGAAGGCAAGCGTATATCTCAAAGAGGCAAAGGGGAACGGGAAACAAGGTGTTTCCTGCATCTGTTTCCGTGTGCACGACAAGGAAATCGACATCAAGGTCGCCTCTGGGTTGCAGGTGGTAGATAAGTATTGGGACGGCAATGCGCTAAGGTATCGCAGGAACAACATTGTGGACAAGAATGAGCAGAAGCGCATTCCCGAATAGGTTGCCACCATCATTGAACAGATAGAAACATTCTTTGACCGGAACCGGGCAAGACACCGCCTCTTGAAGCGACATTCCGTCCCATACGCAGGAACGACAATGCGAAGATGGAGAAGTTCAAGGCCGACAGTATGAGGATAACATCGCCAAGTTGCAAGAGGAGGTGGAGAAGGCCAAGGAGGGCAAGAACACAATACTCGCCCTGTTTGGCAAAGGCAACCTTGCCAAGGCAAGGAAAGAGGAGGCATCAAAAGACAAGGAACCGGCAAGACTCCAAACTATAATTGCGAAATTGGAAGCGGAGAAAGACACTCTAAAACAGAAGCATGAATCTGACATCGCCAAACTGAGGAATGACTATCAGAAGGAGGCTATTATTGAAAGACAGAAGAACAGGATTGACGAACTTGACCGCAAGGCTAATCCTCAGCGATACCGACTGTCATCAGAAGCGAAACTCATCGGTCATCGTTTCCTTGGCAATAATCCTTATGCCGTTACCCTGAAAATCTGGACAAAGGTTAAGGATATTGAGCATACCGCTGTCACTTACCTTAGCGACAGCGACAAGCGATTGCAAGCTTTCAGCAATGGGGAGCTTACAGAACACGAGTTTGTCAACGCCTGTTTCAGTGCTGCTGAGCAAGTCAGCGAGATACAAGTCAATTTACTCAGTGCTGCCATTGAAGTGGCAACAGGCGGTACTGCTCAACCATATGTGGGCACTGGTGGCGGAGGTTCAACGTCTGAACTACCGTGGAGGTATAAAGACAAGAATCTTAAGAAACGGACAGCTATAAAACGACATTAGTTTGCAAAATAAGTTGGTTTTTGTACAAAATTGATATAAAACACCTTTTTACATCTTTAAATTGCAGATTTTCGTCCATTTATGCGAGAGTCTGCAATTATTTTTATACCTTTATGTCCAAAAAAATGACAATTCTATCGAAGAAAAGCCAATAATGATAAGAGTGATTACTGACAATAACAGTGGAAGAAAAAAAATATTCTAACTCTTGATTCACAAGAAGTAATGGATTTCTTCATGAAGTCTGAACAATATCATGGCTTTGAATTGCCAGAGTACTTTACATTTGATCAAATATTAAGGTATATATGAGACGGTTATAACGACTATTAAGATTGCAAACGATAAGACTCCACATAGATCAAGATATATCATATGGCAATAAAAATCTCCTTAAAAGAATATGCAACTTTTAAAAGCTCTACTGTAAATGATGTAATTCGATTTGCAGCAGAAAAGAGTGTGGTCATACCTAATGAACCAAATTATTTGCTTGATGATTCAATCATTAAGCAGATAGATCCTGTATTCCATCATAAGATGAAGTATGGGCAATTTGTCTCAACTACAAATGCCTTCAAGCAACCTCAAATTTTAGGGCGGAAAGAATTGGCCTCAATTAACCTTCCTTCAAGCCCAAAAGCTAATACAGGAGAAGTGAGAAAGGCAGCTTTGTCAGAAGATGAAATAAGTCGATTAAGGAAGTTTGGCAACATTCATCTCAACGAAAGCGTTTATGGCGTTATTGACAAAGTCATGTCCCATGGTGCGTATATTTCTTTGGGAGACGTTTCAGGTTTTCTATATGCTAAAGATGTAGCTTGGGGATTCGTTGATGACATTCACAACTATCTCTTAGAAGGCGAAAAGATAGAGGTAATTATTCTTGGCTATGATGAAGACAAGAAAAAACTGCTTATTGGAAAGAAGCAATTGCAGGAAGACCCACTACTAAATGTAATTGATAAATTATCAATTGGGAGTGAAATAGAAGGTGTTCTTAAGGGAATCTCGAAGAAAAATCGTGCATACATTGAAATTGAAAATAATGCGATAGCAGAGGCTGATATTCCTGCGGGATATACATATCCTATAGGAGAATCTATCTCTGGTATGATAACATCTATTAATAAGGAACAACATTTGCTTGAGATAAAAGTAACAAGTCAGTTAAATGAAATATTAAGACCAATTCAGAAATCACCTAAGAAAAAAAACTCCCTTGAAAAGAATATTGCGGTAGTTCAATTCTTTGATAATCGCGTAAATTATTTTGGTAAGGTTCTCACTAACTCATTGGGCATAAACAATAATGGCACAAAGGATGATTTTTATACATACAATTTGAACAAACGTAATTGGAATCCAGTATTAACGCCAGAAGAAGGTGATTGGATTGTCATGACACCTGCCTGTTATAGAGGAAGACGAGAAGCAACACAAGGAGATAGATTAACCTACGATAAAAAAGGTCTCTTACTCGCACTTCCATATAGGGGTAGATTTGCCAAGATAAGTGGCATAGATACCAAAGGTTTGCGTCACGATCATAATGTGATTTGTCACGTTATCAGCAAGATTCTAAGGAATGTAGATGGTAAAAACATTGTAATAGATAGTTTTGCAGTATATCTTTTAGCATACAATGGAATAGAATTAGACAATGTCATTTCTGAATTCTTACATGACACAGAATTAACAAAGATTCTCATTACCTTATTGCCAGAATTCCAAACCTATCAGAATGACAAGGAGGATTATGCCAATTCTATAAAAACGTTTGAAACTGCAATTGCAAACTCCATCTTTTCAAAGAAAGACATAGGAGTATTTAGTGCCTTACCAAATGATTTTGACTTTACTCCTTTCCTTGACAAGACAATTGAAGTCCTTGAGGAATCCGTAAAAAAGCAGTCTGCGAATGTCTGCCGTTGGCTAAAAGTCAACACTTCAATTTTGGATGTATTGCAATCCAAACCAGAATCTCTTTCCATGGATTTGCTGTACGCAATATCAATTGTTACTCAGAACTATAATGTATTTATAAATTCTAAAAAGCCTTGGAATGAGACATATAAATGGCTCAAAGAAAAATCAGATTCGAATGCTATTTCATTCCTGATTTCCTATTTCGTTGATAAAGAACAGTCTTTTATCATTCAGAGCAACATAAAAAATGTTTTAGACTATAATGAAAAGAAGGATTTTGTATCAAGATTGTTAGATAATCCAGAACAGCACACAGAGGTCCTCATGTATCTTGCAGAAGAATTCATGCCTAATGATTTTGAATTAATCTACAGTTACATTAGAAATAATGTTACTCTCAATCACATATACAGTAGAGTTAGCGAACATCTTAACGTACTTGTTAAAGATAATGAAATAAAAGTACGAGAATTCTTATCTTTATGTAACGAACATAAAATCCAGATTACAGAAGTCATAAGTTCTTCTAAGCAATTAACTGATGAAATGGCTGTTGAAATGTTTGTCCAAACAGCTGATTCAGAGTATCTAAATATAATAGACGATTTTGATAGGGTTCCACAATGGCTTAACGAGCAAGATTCAGAATTTATACTTTTATTCTTGCAAAGCTGCAAAAAAGCCTTTATTGAAGACGAAGATAAAGAAGCCATCGCTGATACATTAAAAAGCATCGACGAAGACAAATTCAAAGACGCAATAATTGCTTTAGCAGAAGATCAACAGTACAAGATTCTGCAACTATGTCCAGAAGAGTATTCAAGGAACATAGTTGCTAAATACTTTGCATCTACAGGTCTGTTTGACCTCTATATCGGTGAGCAATGGAAGAAACTTAGAGCACAAATTCCATATGTTTCTTTTGACTTGGAGTCTGACGAGAACATTATACGTGAATTTGCTTTCAGAAGTAATGATAACACGAAAGTGTACCAAGGAGAAGAACAACTTGGCTCTTTATTGCGTGCCCTTAAACGTACAAAGATTATTGTTGGCCATAGAATTAAAGAATGGGATTTAGGGAAAGTTCTTATTAAAAAAGGGTTCGATTCGAATGCTTTCGTTTGGGATACTCTGGAAATTGAAATCTTATTGAATCCATGCAGGTATTCTTATGCTCTACATACAGGTCACACTGCACAAGAAGACACAGAACTTGTTGACCGCTTGTTTTGGAATCAATTGTATCGACTTTCACAAAACGATAAATTATGCAACGAGTTGTCTGTTTTGCTTCCAAAGGAAATCAAAGAAATACTCGATACACTAAGACAGCCTATATTTGCCGACTTCTTCAGCAAAGATTCTAGTGAATCCGGCTTTTATCAAGTTTTGGTAGATACTGATAAAGAAATTGTATCGAAACTTGAAGAAATAAATACATCGAGCGACAAGGCATTGATTGTTGCCCCAAAACGTTTGTGGTCTAGAATTGCAGAACATGTCTGTTTGAGATTTATTAAAGAGCAAGACGATATTGACTATATGACTATTAGCAAAAGTCGTCTTAACGAAAAGCCATTACAAGATTTATTCTTAAACACAATCGTGCAAAGGTTTATCAATATGTCAAAGACACCAGTTGTGGTAAACCTTGCGCAATATCTTCGTATGAATTATCTAACCGATGACGTTCTTTCTGACTATGTCGTTAAATCAGAAGGAAAGGTAGATTGTGTTGATATGGGATTTATATCTAACAAAGAAATTTTGCGCAAATACGAACATGTTTATTTTATAGGATGTGAAATCGAAAATAGAGTAAATCAATACGTTTTGCCATCGCTCTACTCGCCTACTGACTTTTGGAATAACAATAGCAGTATACCTATGCGTCTAGGCGCCTCTAGTTATCTTGCAATAACGCAGGAAGAACGAAAGCTTAACATCTTTGACGATGTTCCAAACAATGCTGCGAATGTATGGATAGAGCGTACCAGACAGGGGAAATATGCCATCAATTATAATTATGACTTTTATTCTGTGCTCAAATCCATAGAGGAGAACATGTCTGAAAGTCTTCAGATTGACACAATCCCATGGATAACAGAAAATGTTGAAGGAAGAGATATTACACTGATTCATAGCGAACGAAGCCGTGGATTTGATGCTATTTCCAAACGAGTATCTGCGACATCACGATATAGGGCTACCTATTGGACATACCAATTCGCACTACTCAATAGAATACACGGTAATATAAAACAATTACCTATTATTCTTTTGTTAGATGATGCACTCGAGATAGAGAAGGTCGAATTATATGCTCGAAAACAAGGCTATTACGTTCCAAGTGAAGGATCGCTAATTCGCAAGTTGGAGATGATAGAACATCATCATAATAGTATTCTTGTGACCTGCAAGGATAATTTCTTTGAAATTGTTGACTGGCGTAAAGACACCCCTTATTGTTATGTATGGGATCATCTGGCAGTTGAAAGGCACATGATGATGTGGCATGGATTTGCTGATGAAATGAACAAGTCATTCCTATATGACGGTGTGAACGAAAAGACAGCAGAAGACAATACAGATTCTACAAAAGACACATATCAATCTGCATTATTGTCTATATGGCCTGTTTATGAATACTACTTCAGATTCATAAAAGCAAATAGCGTAGAATCCACTATGTATGTGCTCGACTCATTTCTCGAAGAATATCATACCCTATCGTCCGTATGGGGTATTTCGTCATATGGCATAAAGGATATATGGCAGAATGAAGAAGACTTCAATAATGCGTTGAATCGAACTAAAGAAATCTTCACGAACGAAATGTCAATATACAACGATAATACAGACATTGAAAAAGCAATGGAGATAATCTTGGCGACACTTATCAAGTCAGAAAAGGTACCAAACCCTCAATGGACTGACATTCAAAAAGAAATCCTTCCACAGATACTGTCTCGCAAAGAGAACTATCTAGTATCATTACCTACCGGAGGTGGCAAATCTGTGTTGTTCCAAGGCCCAGCACTCTACAATTCTGCATATACGAATAAGTTATCTATTGTGGTAACTCCACTAAAAGCATTGATGCAAGATCAAGTAAAAGAATTAGGAGAAAAAGGATTCATCTCAAATGTCGATTACTTGAATGGAGACCGTTCTTATCAAGAAATAAGAAGCATTTATCGCAAAATTAATGGTGGTGAAATAGCTATTTTATATGTTACTCCAGAGCGTTTCCGTTCCAGAGCATTTCTTAATGCCCTTACAACTCGAATGTTAAATGACCACGGTCTTGAATATATGGTGTTTGATGAAGCCCATTGTATTTCTCAATGGGGAATGGAGTTCCGTCCTGAATACCTCAACGTAATCAAGAAATGTAAGGAACAAAAAGATACTTATGGAGAGAACTTGTGTATAGCAATGTTCTCTGCAACGGTCACTGATATGATATACAATCAGATTAATGAGGTTGTACCTGTAAAGCGACTTGGACAAGACAACGATAGGAAAATCTACAATCCTATCCGAAGCCATATTGGAATGAAATTCAAGGAGGTATTGCATGACATACCGCACCGTCTTAAAGAGATTGTTGAATACATAAAGAACAATTCTATTGACTCAAACAAGAGCCGTATGCTTGTTTTTTGCAAGACCAAAAGTCAATGCGAGGAAATGGCCTTGATGCTCGCTGACGAATTACAAAAAGCAGGAGTGCTCAAATCATCAAATGCAAACCAATCTGTAGGATATTTTCATGCCGGAATGGATGGAGATGACAGGGAGGAAACCTATACACGATTTAAGGATGAATCTGATCCTCTTTATATATTGTGTGCAACGAAAGCCTTTGGAATGGGTATGGATATTCCTAATATTCACTACATTGTCCATCTTATGCCTCCGAGTGTGATGGAAGACTATCTACAAGAAGTAGGTCGCGCAGGTAGAAATGAAGCTATGTATAAAGCAGTAGGATTTAGTCCAGAAAATCCTATTCCAACTGTGTGCTTATGTTCAACAGATGACATCAAAAAGGCAAGGGAGCAACTCCTTCAAAACATGCTGAGTTGGAAGAACTTGGAAGAGATCAGAGTTGCGATTAATTCATATATATCCCACATTCAGCCACTTGAAAAGACAAAGGAATACCCAATAGTAGTACCCAACACACTATGGGCAAATGGACAATTTGATCATGATTTTACAGACTTTAAGATTGGTCAGTATTGGCTTGAGCGCATGGGACGCATCAAAATGGGTTGTTTAAGTCCTGCGCACATCAATATAACAATACTCGATAATAATTCTGGTGAGTTGTTAGAAGAAAAACTAAAGCGTTTATCTTCTTTAACCAAGGGCAAATACGCCTTTGATATTCTTTCCGAATTACAACTCATCCAAAACATCCAACAGAGTCAAGCCATTCAGGTTTCTTTACAGAAACTTGCCTCAAACATGTCAATGTCATCTACAAAGCTGCTTGACTGCATGATATGGTGCGAAAAACATTCAATTATACGAATTGAAGAAGAAACGCGCTGCCACATTGCCTTCACTCGTCTAAGTGAGGTTGGCTATATGCTTGATGGTTATTCTTCACATGAGGTCGCATTCCATATTATTTTAAATGCAACGAGAAAATTATTGCAAAACAACCGCTTGAAGATCGAACGTAATTATACTTTAAGCGATATTCATCATTTTATAAAGGAATCAGACAATCTTGAAGAAATAGTAAAAGACGTAATTAAAACAGAAGAAGACGGCAGACAAACGACAGAGAAATACATGATATGGTACAATGAGAATGACAAACAGAAAAACAAAGGTCTGTCTATAGCTAAGTCGTACCATGACGATTTGTACAAAAAACGTCTAAGACAGGTAATTTCTCTGCTAGAACTTATACCTGATGTCAAGGTAAAATCTTACCTTGACACCAAGAAAAAATGCGTATTACAGTCTGTAATTGTTGAAAAAGACACATGGAAAGACTTTTTGAATACTTTCCAGAAAGATTGCATTCGTCTGCTAACTTACATAAATAAGAGCGCACAGACAAAACTCAGGTGGTCAGATGCCATTGTAGAATTACAGCTTGAAGAAAAGGGATTTGCCTATTTTGACAGTCTCTTGCGTTTCCTAAATGGCATGGCATACCTTGCAACAGATGCTCTATTACCTACCGGCATAGAAATATACACGACAGAACAATCTGAGGATATAATTTTTGAAAATGTTGCTGAAGGCTCAAAGGATTTCGATGATAAAGTTGCTTTTGATGAAGCAATGGAGATACGAAACCTTCGCTTGTATGTTATGGATGTTCTTACGACAAAAATACATAACGAGAAGGATTTCCAAGAGTTGATTAGCTCATATTTTGCATCCAAAAATGCAGATGATTTTAGAACACTATTAAGCAAGTATTATGACGATAGCGATCCAATATGGGAAGCACTTCGTGCAACAGCTATAAAAAATGCAGAAGAACAACTTAAAGACAATCCAGAACAATGGGCAATATATCAAGAGAATTCAAATACTAATGTAAACGTGGAGGCAGGTCCTGGTTCTGGTAAGACGCACGTTTTGACTCTAAAATGTGCTAAACTTATATATCACCAGCATGTCAATCCACAGAGTATTCTTGTATTGGCTTACAATAGAGCGGTAGTTGTCGAGTTAAGGAGTCGTTTGGCAAAATTATTTGCATCTTTAGGATTAAGCCGTTCTGCTAGTCAGTTGCACGTTTACACTTTCCATAGTTTCGCTAAGAGAGTGTGCGGAGACGAAGCTTTGGCAGGTCACGAAATGAACGAATGGGAAGGACTTCTTCTCAATACAATAAAGAATCATCCAAATGAAGTGCGCAAAGCAATGCCAGAACTTCAATATGTATTTATTGATGAGTTTCAAGATATTACGCAAACGCGCCTAAATGCAATGTTTGGTTTAAAAGAAATATATAATCCTTTGACTTTCTTTACTATCGGAGATAAAGACCAAAGTATCTACGGATTTGAGAAAGAAGAGTCAATGGATCCTAATTATTACTATAAGCAGCTTTACGATACACTGAATCCAAAAAAGATGGAAATGTTCACAAACTATCGTTCTTATCCGAGGATTCTTAATGCTGCCAAAAACTATCTTCCAGACAATTCTCCATCAAAACATGCTTTAAGGCCATGCAAAAAAAATATAGAGAATGAACCACAAAGCGATTATGTTTATATCTATCCTAATAATCGTGACTGGACACAAGATTTTGCAGGATACGTCCAATGGCTAAAACAGCAAGGTGTTTCAGATCTGGCAGTATTCTTCAGAACAAATAACGAAGTCTATCATGGATATTCGCTCATTAAAGCATTAAACCTTCCTGGGATCCGTATTAGGATTCAGGGGACGTCTGCGTGTGAATTGTTCAGGATGAGAGAGATCTATGCTGTACTAAAACTACTCGATAATAATCGAAATAAAAGAATTATAATTGACAACAGCAAAACTGAACAATCTCTAAAAACAACCATCACGTCATGGATCCAGAAATTCCCTAATTGGGATTCGTTTTATATGGACTTTGCTTATGTTCTCATCCTTGACTACTTAGATTTCGCTGCAGGTGATGAAGAATCACACACTTATGGAGAAATGGCAGATAGTATAAGGAAAACGCTCAAAGAAGACAATCCTCAGTTATATAAGTTATATGATGACAAACGCCACGCAGACAGACGCATCTTGGTTGACCAACAAATGAATGTTGTGTTAACAACCATGCATAAAGTTAAAGGTCTTGAATTTGATGCAGTCATTATTACTCCATCAGTAACTTCATTACCATTTAACCCAAATGAGGATATTGACGTTTCACTTCCTCTTTCAAATTCAGACATTGAACAGATTGAAGAAGAACAAAGACTCCTTTATGTAGCATATACTCGCGCAAAGAAATTCTTGTTTGTTTACAAAGGTAATCGCGAACTTGCAGTAGAAACCATGCAAAGATTTGCAAGTCTCGAAGATCAATGGGGAATCAGAGAACGTCGAGTTGGGTTAGATAATTATAACATTGGATACAATGCTGGATATAATTATAAAAACAATAATTCCATCGTTTATAACGTAAAAAAGAATGACCCTCTTTCTATTAGACGGTATAAGGGCATAACTCGTGGAGGAGTTCCATTTGCTACGTTCAATATAGTCCATAACGGTAATAATGTCGGGCAGCTTTCAAGAAAAAGCACTATTGCAAAAAGAATGGAAGCAGAGGACATTGATAATCTTAACGGATTCTTTGTTAGCGAGGTATTCTACTGGACTTATGAAGACACTATTGCTGCAGATAAAAGAGCAGAAGAAGAATCCGGAAGAAATCCGAATTATGCATCAGGATGGTGTGATGAAGCAAAGAAACAAGGTTTTATCTTTATTGTCAACATTGCTGGTTATGGCAAATAAAAGAATATTATTATGAGTTTAATAACGTACGAATTTAACAGAGCTGATAACGCAGGTGAAATTAGTCAGTTTCGCGCTACCCTGCCAATACTTCTAGAGCATTATCAAGGCAGAAATGAACTTGTGCTATATTTAAGTGGCAAACTAAATATAAATGGTGCCGATGTCGATGGACTTATTATCAAAGAAGATGCTATTGTACTTGTAGAGTTCAAAAACTATGCCGGTAATATTAAAGCACAAGCAAATGGAGATTGGTTTCATAATTCAGAAAGGATAAATGGAGGTGCCAAGAAAAAAGATGGTTCATCAAAGACAGTCTTCGAGCAATTGAAGATAAATCGACGTGCATTACGTGACGGTTTAGCTCATTTTACAAAAAATGAAAATGCATGCAATAACATACAAACCCTTGTTGTGTTCTCGTCAATCGAAACACTCCAACTGGACGAAGAATTCAAATGGGGAGCAAATGCTTGGGTAAATGTTACAGACATAGAACATATCGGCGAGGAACTTGATACCATTAGGGCAAAAACTCGTTCTGGACAATCAATTGTAATCAGTCCTGAAGACATATTTGAGTTTATTCGTCTAAAAGGACTTGACGAGCGTTATATCTTGACAAAATATAGCGATACAAATGTTTTGCCTGCTGATCTTTTCCATAAAGATGAACCCCACAACGGCGATGACTTTTCACCAAATGTACTTTTGGCTAAAGAGAAAGCAGAGAATGAAAAAAACAAGAAAGGACTTCACGAAGCTGTTCTTTTGTTACAATCCATGATGGAAAAGATGCAAAAGATGGCTGACGAGAAGGATTTCATCATTCAGCAACAGAAAGCAGAGCTTTTGCAGATAAAAGCAGAACAGCTGGAAGCTGCTTCATTAACAATTGCAGGTAATAATCAAACTCATATTGAAATTGAAGCCGAAACAGTTCAGTTAATTGAAGAAGTTAAAACTGTTGAAAAAGAATTTGAAGACATCAAATCGAAACCTAATACAACAGATGAACCTAAAACGCAAGCTCCCAAGAAGCGTTTTGGAATGAAACAGAAAATTCTTAAAGCCTTCAATGTGGAAAAAGAGTCAATGGACGATGAACAATTAGATTTGATAGGCGATACTATTGACAAATCAATGATTGTTGCAGGATGCGCTGGTAGTGGAAAATCTGTAATCGCAATGTACAAAGCCCAACAAATTCTAGATTCAAAGGGCGATGTGATTCTTATTGCCTATACAAAATCTCTGAATAGATACATGAGTCAAGGTAAGGAAAATAGTCTTGGAGGGCGATTCTTTTATCATTGGCAGTGGGTTAATCAAGGTATGCCGAAAGCCGACTATATCATTGTCGATGAAATACAAGATTTTGAAAAAGAAGATATTACGCAGTTTATTAATGCTGCAAGAAAATGCTTCTTTTTCTTTGGTGATACGGCCCAATCAATATATCGAGCCTTTGGTAAACACACAATGACGATTGATGAAATATCTTCAATGACAGGCATTGCTGTATCTCGATTATATAACAATTACAGACTTCCAAAACCAATAGCCAAGATAACACAAGAATATCTTGGATTAACTGAGGACGAAGATAATGTAAGAAAGTATTCAGAAAGTCTATATCTAAGTAAAGAGAGAGCATTGCCTGTGTTTATTGAATGTAAATCAAAGCAAAAACAAATAGAACGCATTGTTTCATTGATAAAAGATAATAAATATAGTAATGTTGGCATTTTGGTTCCAGAGAATGACTTAGTTATAGAGATCATGAATGCATTTACAACAGCAAAGTTCGCATGTGAATTTAAATATAATGCAGGGTATAATGACTCTATGAACAAAGACACCTTAAATTTCAAAACCGAACGTCCAAAATTGATGACTTATCATAGCGCAAAAGGATTACAGTTTGAAACTGTAATACTTCCATTTTACAAAGGAGCAAAGAATACGGATGAAAGAAAATCCCTTTATGTAGCTATGACGAGAACATATAGGAATCTGTATGTTCTATACAGTGGGGATATAAAAGAACCATTAAAGAATGTTCCAGAAAGATTATACGAGAATATATCATTTTCTATTTGATTATTAAATATGCAGTATTTGTTTAATTGCCTTTTTATTAAAATATATGCTTGAACTCGAATTACAACAATATCTCCTCCGCGAGTATCCACAGGAGAATGTTCGCTGTGAGTGGAAAGAATTTAAGAATCTGAAAAACTCGTTCTGTGGGGACGAGAAGGATGATGTAATTTCCTATGTGTCGGCTATCGCCAACATGGAGGGAGGACATCTTGTGATAGGGGTGCATGATAAGACATTAGATATCATTGGAACTGACACCTACAATTATGATAGACAAAAAGCTGTTCTGAGGTTGACGGAACGTTGTGTCAATCTATCCACAGAAGGACTTGATGTTGAAGAGTTCATCACGAACGATACCAACAAGAAGGTCTGGGTGATTCACATTCCCAAACATCACCCCAAGTTACCAGTATATGCCCATAACAAGGCATGGCAACGTATTGAGGATTCCTTGGTGGAATTAACCCAAGAGAGGTTGAATGCCATATTGGAAGAGAATAGCCCTGTTTTTGATTGGTCTGCTGAGATTGTCGATAATGCTACTTTGGACGACCTCGATGGCAAGGCCTTGGCAAAAGCACGTGATGAATATAAGGCAGTTCACCCCCGCTTAGCTAATGAAGTTGATGAATGGGATGATATGGAACTGCTTAATCGTGCTGGCGTGGCAATAAAAAGTAAACTGACACGTGCTGCAATTTTGCTGTTAGGTAAAGAGACAGCGGTTCATCTGATTAGCCCCGCGGTGGCTACTATCACATGGGTACTGATTGACGACCACGACGAAAAGATTGATTACGAACATTTCCATACGCCATTTATTCTGACAGTAAATGAAGCTTTATCAAAGATTCGCAATCTGAACCAGCGTATCTTGCCCGGTGGAACTTTGTTTCCAGACATTGTCAAACAATACGATGACTACAGCATACGTGAGGTGCTCCATAATTGTATAGCTCACCAAGATTACACCATGCAGGAGCGTATTACTATGGTGGAAGACCCCAATTCCGTGACATTTGCAAATGGAGGATATTTTCTTCCAGGCACAGTCAGGAATGCAATTGAACAGAATGGTCCACAAAAATTCTATCGTAACTATGCCCTGTGCCAGGGTATGGTAAATTTTAATATGATAGACACTATTGGAAGAGGAATCCGCAAGGTGTTCACAGAACAACAAAAACGTTTCTTCCCAATGCCTGATTACAAGATTGACCAAGCAAGAAAGGAAGTTACAGTAAAAATCTACGGCAAACTTATCAATGAGAAATATTATCGTTTGTTGAAAGCCAATCCAAATCTGTCTCTAAATGACTGCATCGCATTGGATATGGTACAGAAACATGACGCTATAGACAAAGAGACTGCCACTCGATTAAGGAAGTTGCACCTTATAGAAGGACGCTATCCTAAGTTATATCTGTCGGAATATGTTGCCAAGACTGCCAATAATGACGAACTGAAAACTGAATACATCAGAAACAGGAGCTTCAATGATATGCACTTCAAAGAGATGATTATATCATACCTGAAATCGTTCGGTGGAGCTACCAGAGGCGAGCTCAACCAGCTATTGCAATCCAAGTTGTCTGATGTATTGACCGATGAGCAGAAAATCCGAAAGATAAGTAATTTGCTGGCGGCTCTTAAAAAAGAAGGCATTATCGAATTAACAAATGGCAAGAAGTGGATTTTAGTCAAAACTTAGTCCAACTTTAGTCGAAATTTTAGTCAAAGTGCATATTTTCAAATTTATAATATTCTAATAATCAACCATAATGCATCTTTGACGCGTTAGTAGAACAAAATTTATTTAGTCGAACTCAAATAAAGCAAGAGATATGTTATGCGGAAACAAAATCAGAGAGCTCAGAGACGAGCAAGGTTTGTTGCAACGCCAGTTGGCAGCTGCATTAGAGATTGATACCCCCATGTTCAGCAAGATTGAGCGTGGAAACAGACGAGCTAAACGAGAGCAAGTAATCAAACTTGCAGAATTGCTGCATCAGGATGAAAATGAGATGCTGAAGCTATGGCTCGCCGACAAAGTGATAGATGCTGTAGGGGATGAACATGACCAAATTCTGAAACGCCATGCCATAGAAGTAGCACAAAAAACAATCTTGTAAGACTACGATTATGGATGCAGACACCATCATGAGAAGATTGCACGAGTTGGAAGAAGAGAATAAACGGTTGAGGTCTCTTCTTGCCGAGCATGGCATGCCGTTTGAGGCGTGTGTCCATGATGGTAATCTTGCTGTACCCCAATCTTCAAAGCTAACAACTTCAACCGTCAGCCTTTCTTTACAGGAAAAGGTTGAGTTGTTTCAAAGCCTATTCAAAGGTCGTGAAGATGTCTTTGCCAAAAGATGGCATAGCAATACGACTAAGAAGTCTGGCTATCAGCCAGTATGCGAACGGGAATGGAGCAGGGAGTTCTGCGACAAGCGTAAATACAAATGTTCAGAATGTCCTAACCGGAAGTTCGCCCCTTTATCATACGAACACATTTTCAACCACCTTGCAGGTAAAGACAACTATGGGCGTGATGTAGTTGGCTTATATCCTATGTTTAACGATAATACCTGCTATTTCCTCTGTACTGATTTCGATGATAAGAGTTGCGAGCATGGGTATCAGAATGATGTGCTTGCCTTTACAGACGTGTGCAAGGAATGGAGAGTTCCTTGCTATATAGAGCGGTCACGCTCCGGCAATGGAGCACATGTATGGGTGTTCTTTGAGAGTGCCATCGTAGCCATAAAAGCAAGACGACTAGGAAAGTCAATTCTGACAGAGGCCATGAATAAGGACGCGCATCTTTCCTTCAAATCGTACGACCGTTTTTTCCCAAATCAAGACACCTTACCTGATGGTGGATTGGGAAATCTCGTAGCTCTTCCCTTACAAGGACAGGCACGAAGGAATGGCAACAGCGTATTTGTAGATGGAAACTTCAAGCCATATCCCGACCAATGGAGTTTCCTGCTCAGTATTCATAAACTGTCAGAGGCAACCGTTGATGTCATTCTACAAGAACACGCTTCGACATTGGGTGAATTGACAAAAAGCAGCGAGGGAAAACCTTGGGAAACACCTAAGCCAAAGACTATTGACCAATCCGATTTCCAGACAAGTATAAAATTGACAAGGGCGAATATGCTGTACGTCTCGTTGTCTTGTCTGTCGGCAAAGGTCGTCAACTATTTCAAGAGAATGGCGGCATTCCATAATCCGGAGTTTTATGCCAAACAAGGTATGCGGCTGTCAACTTATGATGTTCCCCGTATTATCTCATGTTCAGAATTGACAGAAAACTATATTGCTCTGCCTCGTGGTTGCGGGGATGATGTCGTCAAGCTACTTGAAGTAAACAATGTGGAATACTCTATAGATGATAAGACCTGTCACGGACGAAACATCGATGTGTCATTCAAAGGTGAACTACGTAAAGAGCAGCAGCAAGCCATGACCTTTATGCTTTCTCATCCAGTTGGAACGCTGTCGGCCACAACGGCTTTTGGAAAAACGGTATTTGCCATTGCGATGATTGCTCAGAGGAAAGTGAATACGTTGATATTGGTGCACAGGAAATCGCTACTCGACCAGTGGAAGAAACAATTAAACGACTTTTTGAAAATCAATGAAGTTGTTACGGACAACTCAAAACGAAAGAAGAATAATCCTTCACCAATAGGAGAACTATACTCGGGAAAGAACTCTCTGCATGGAGTGATTGACATTGCCTTGATTCAATCATGCTTGGAAAACAACGAAGTCAAACCTTTCGTTAGAGACTACGGCATGGTGATTGTTGACGAATGTCACCATGTCTCATCTGTGAGCTTTGAACAAGTACTGAAACAGGTAAACGCTCGCTACGTTTATGGACTTACGGCTACTCCGATACGCAAGGACGGACATCAGCCCATCATTTTTATGCAATGTGGAAAGATACGATATACTGCGGATGCTAAAAGCCAGATGGACAGACAAAGTTTTGTTCGCACCCTAATACCGCGTTTCACATCTTTCCGTAATGTCTCGCCTGATACCAAAACATATACTCAAACCATAGAGGTTTTGTCAACAGACAAAGTGAGAAATAACCTCATCATTGAGAATGTGAAAACTGTAATTGCAGAAGGACGAACTCCAATCATCCTTACAAACTTGACATCCCATGTGAGAATCCTGACGGAATTGTTGCAGCCTCATGCAATGCATGTAGTCAGCCTTGTCGGTGCAGACTCTGAAAAAGAGAAAAATATGGCAATGGAAAAATTGGATAAGATTGCCGATTCTGATTCTTTGGTCATAATTGCCACAGGCAAATACATCGGTGAAGGCTTTGACTATCCCAGACTTGACACACTGTTTCTTGCGCTACCCATTTCATGGAAAGGGAATATAACTCAATACGCAGGAAGGCTGCATCGTGATTATGATGGAAAGAATGAGGTGCGCATCTATGACTATGTTGACATACGTGTTCCTCTCTGCGATTCAATGTATCGTAAGCGATTGAGAGGGTACGCATCCGTGGGGTATGGAGTCCCGAAACCAACAGATGGAAACAGCGTGTCAAAGCCCGAATTGATTTATGATGGCCATACTTTTTCCGAACCATTCCGTCAAGACCTGCTTGCAGCCAAACATAGCATAGTCATCTCTTACCAAAAGATAAAGTTCAAATACACCCCTCGGCTACTATCTTTGTTACGGGAACTTATGACCAATGGTATTGAAGTCGTTGTTTGTATCAAGGAACAAGGTTATATCGAAAATGAATTACGGGAGAATGGCATAGATGTACAGTGCGATGAAAACCTGTCAGTGCAATGTGCGATAATCGATAAAACCACTGTTTGGTATGGCAGCATCAACTTCTTTGGATACAACATGGAAGAAAATAACGTGATACGAATCACTGATTCTTATATAGCCAATGAACTGCTGGATATTATATGCGGATAGTGTTAATAAATATAAACTGCAAATGGTGGAATAAAACACGCTCAATTATTGTTTTCAATTCGTGTAAAGGGGAAACAATAACCTTAACAATCGATGGGAAACATGTGGTATCAAAATAACCTTTCAGTTATATACAATCACTGATATACAGATGGTTAAGAGTCGCATTTAGGTTCAGGCGTGAAACCAAATGGAATCACACCTAAACTATTATTAAGAGATTAATCAAACGGCAAGTAATTCTTTTCCCAAAAGATGGAGAGCCTCTTTAATCTGCATCTTCCTTATATCACTCGGCTTTTTAATACCATAGATATACTTGGAAGAAGACTCTTGTTTATTCCCATACTACGTGCAACCTCTGACACATTTAGTTGAGGGAAACGTTTAAATATCATTGCTATCTCATTTTCATAATCCGGCTCCGCTGTATCGAAAAAACTGGATATATGAATATCCTCATCCAATGATTCCCAACGAATATCGTCACCAAACTTTCCTATCTTGAAATCAAGGCGCTCTCTGTCACTTGCATCCTTCAGCAAAGGGAATGCCTCTAAGGAACGGCTGAAAGTTTCTCCACCATCCGTTTTCATATAAATGCGGTTAGCATCAAACCAAATGTCTTTTCCTGACCATCGTCTGCCAAAACAATGGAGGAACATTGCGATGATACTTTACCACGGTTCAAATACGGCAATCGACGGCATCGACCTCGACAGATGCCGCCCCTATAAGGATTTCGGCAGAGGATTTTACCTGACCGACATTAGGGAACAGGCCCAAAGGATGGCCGCAAGAACAGCCCGGCATACGTCTATGACCTGCTGATGTCGGAACTGAAAAACGGAAAGCTGGTGCAATAACAATAGGGCATTATTTATCTTCTGGTCATTTTATTCTTCAATCCATTCTACAATTTCCTGTGAAAGCGGACTGGTAGTAGAGCCGATTGAGGCAACCCATCTACCATTTTCATCAATCAGAAACTTATGAAAGTTCCACCCTATCTTAGCATCCGAAACCCCGTTTTCACTTTTATGCGTAAGCCATTGATAGAGGGGAGCTATATCTTTCCCCTTTACAGATATTTTAGCCATCATAGGAAAAGTCACTCCATAATTCAACGTACAAAACTCCTTGATTTCTTCATTCGTTCCGGGTTCCTGATGCAGGAAATTATTAGCAGGAAATCCGATAACGACAAAATCATCTTTTCCATATTTTTCATACAACTCCTCCAACTTGGCGTACTGGGGAGTGAAACCGCATTTAGATGCCACATTGACTACCAATACTTTCTTACCCTTGAACGTGGAAAGTGGCAAGTCCTTCCCGTCAATAGTCTTGACCGTAAAGTCATAAAAACTTTTTTGCTGTGCACCAGCTACCGATGTGATCATGGTTACAATGATGCTTAATATAAATGTTTTCATTTGAAATGCTATTTTACAATAGAACAATTCATGAACTTGAAAAGTTTTCTCTAAAAGAAAAGATTGACGAGAGAAAATTGTTATCTTTGTTCTTCTGAAAAAGAACAGAAGATATTTATGAGCAAACAAGGAACCATCATTGTGGTAGATGATAACAAAGGAGTGCTGTCGGCAGTAAAGCTATTGCTGAAAAATCATTTCGAACATATCGTCACACTGCCCTCACCCATCACACTGGCCGCTACGTTACGTGAAGAAAACGCGCAAGTGGTGCTGCTGGATATGAATTTCAGCAGCGGACTGAATACCGGGAATGAAGGTCTGTACTGGTTACACGAAATAAAGAAAATACAACCCTCCCTGCCCGTAGTACTTTTCACAGCATACGCTGACATAGACCTGGCAGTGCGCGGCATCAAGGAAGGGGCGACAGACTTCATCGTCAAGCCCTGGGACAATGCCCGGCTGATAGAAACCTTGCTGTCTGCCTGCCGCAATTCCTCCAAAAACAAGAAGAGAGCGGAAGCCCCTAAAACCGTATCTTCTATGTATTGGGGAGAAAGCAATGCCATGAAGCAACTGCGGACGCTGATAGAGAAAGTGGCGCAAACGGATGCCAATATTCTGATTACAGGAGAGAACGGCACAGGAAAAGAAATGCTGGCACGGGAAATACACGCTTTGTCTGCCCGATACCGGCGGGATATGATCACGGTGGATATGGGTGCCATCACCGAATCACTGTTTGAAAGCGAACTGTTCGGCCATAAAAAAGGTTCGTTTACCGATGCTCATGCCGACCGTGCAGGCAAGTTCGAAGCCGCCCATGAAGGGACTTTGTTTCTGGACGAAATAGGCAACCTGCCCTATCACCTGCAATCCAAACTGCTCACCGCCATCCAGAGCCGAAGCGTGATACGAGTAGGAAGCAACGAACCGATACCGATCAACATACGTTTGATTTGCGCCACCAATTGTGATTTGGAAGAGATGGTAGCCAAAGGCAAATTCCGCGAGGATTTGCTTTACCGCATCAATACCATCCACATCGAAATTCCCCCTCTGCGGGAACGCAAAGAGGATATTATCCCTTTGGCCGAACGCTTTATAGACCGGTTCTGCAAACAATATGACAAAGGAACGATCCTTCTTTCTACCGGTGCGCAAGAAAAATTACGGACACATCCGTGGTATGGAAACATACGCGAACTGGAACATGCCGTAGAGAAAGCGGTCATTATCAATGAAGATGGTATATTGAGCGAGGAACATTTTCATTTTCCCCGAAAAGCAGCGGCTCCTGCGACGGAAACAAGTGTTTCTACACTGGAGGAAATGGAATTGCAAATGATTCAGAAAGCGATAGAGAAATGCAACGGAAACCTCTCGGCAGTAGCGGCACAGTTGGGAATTACCCGGCAGACGCTTTATAATAAGATGAAAAAGTTCGGACTATGACCTATTTTTAAATAGGACAAAAGAAACATCCAAACGAAACAATAAATAATTAAGCTGTGAAACAATTCTTCTTCCGCCTATTTACCGTACTGGTTCTAGCCATTGCCTGCACCCTGCTGATTCAGCAACGCAACTGGCTGTGGCTATGTATCGTTATACCTTCGTTCCTCGTTTCCATAGGCTGGTTTTACCGCCTGTACACTTTTAATACTCGAAAAATAGCCTTTCTGCTCGATGCTATCGAAAATGATGACCCCGCCGTTCGTTTTTATGAACATGCCTCCCCCAGTGATTCCACTATGGTCAATGTCATGCTGAACCGCATCGCATGTATTTTGTATAATGCAAAACAGGAAACGGCACAACGAGAGAAATACTACGAGCTCATCATGGACTTTGTAGAAACCGGCATTGTAGTACTGAACAGCAAAGGCTCCGTCTATCAAAAAAACAAAGAGGCCATGAATCTGTTGGGACTGGATGTTCTGACTCATGTCAAACAACTCTCCCGCATCTCGGATGAACTGATGACTGCTTTGGAAAAAGCTGTTCCGGGTGACAAGCTGCAAATTCAGTTCAACACCGAACGGGGAACGGTGCATCTTGCCTTACGGGTGTCCGGCATCCGGATCAAAGACGAGGAACTCCGCATTATTGCCTTGAGTGATATCAACCGAGAATTGGATGAGCGGGAAATAGATTCATGGATACGCCTTACCCGCGTGCTGACACACGAAATTATGAACTCTCTGACCCCTGTGACCTCCCTCAGCGAAACGCTGCTGGCACTTCCCGGTGCGGAGAACGAAGAGATGAAGCAAGGATTGGAAACGATCCACACCACAGGTAAAGGATTGATAAACTTCGTCATGTCCTATCGTAAGCTGACACGCCTGCCAGCGCCTGAGCCATCTCTATTTTATGTTCTTCCCTTCCTGGAACGAATGATAAAACTGGCACAGCACCAGCATCCGTGCCCCAACATCACCTTTTCCATCCTCGAAGCCCGGGAAGATCTGATAGTCTTTGCCGACGAGAACCTGATAGCCCAAGTCGTCACGAATCTGCTGAAGAATGCGATTCAGGCTATAGGTACCGCTCCTGACGGAAGGATTACCATAAAAGCCTATTGTGACCAACAAGAAAGTATCCGTATCGAAATAGCCAACAACGGCCCTGCCATTCCTCCCGATGCAGCCGAACAAATCTTTGTACCTTTTTTCACCACCAAGGATGAGGGAAGCGGTATCGGCCTAAGCCTGAGCAAGCAAATTATGAGACTGAGCGGAGGCACACTGACCCTGCTACCTTACAAGGAAAAGGGACAGGATACTATTTTCGTACTGGTCTTTAATTAATAATAATGTGCTTGGCAAATTGACAAATTATTTAAAATGAAACATTCTCCTGAATTATTAGTTTATAAAGCCTCTGCCGGTTCGGGAAAAACATTCACACTGGCCGTGGAATATATAAAACTGCTGATACAGAACCCACGGGCATACCGTAATATACTGGCAGTGACCTTTACCAACAAGGCCACTACCGAAATGAAAGAGCGGATTCTGAGCCAGTTATACGGAATATGGATAAAGGACAAGGATTCTGACCCCTATTTACAGAAAATCACAGAAGAGCTGCAAATGCCCCAAGAAGACATAAGGACAGCCGCCGGTACGGCACTGCACTACATGATACATGATTACAGCCGCTTCCGAGTGGAAACCATTGACTCATTCTTCCAGTCGGTGATGCGTAATTTGGCACGGGAACTGGAATTGGGTGCCAATCTGAATATCGAACTGAACAATATGGAAGTACTGAGTGATGCCGTGGACTCCATGATAGAAAAGCTGGACCGGAAATCTCCCGTACTCTATTGGCTGTTGGAATATATAGAAGAAAGAATAGCCGATGACAAACGATGGAACGTTTCCGGCGAGATAAAGAATTTCGGACGAAACATCTTCGATGAAGGATATATAGAAAAAGGAAACGGACTACGGGAAAAATTACGGGACAAAGACTGTATCAAGAACTACCGCAAGACGCTGCAAGCCATTTTGGAAGAGGTGCAGGAACAAATGAAAGGATTTGCCGATCAATTCTTCGGAATATTGGATACAGACGGGGTGAAAGTAGAAGATCTGAAAAACGGCTCCCGAGGTATAGCCAGCTATTTTAATAAACTGCAATCGGGTAAACTGGATGACAGCGTCCGCAATGTAACAGTGGAAAAATGTCTGGACTGCCCCGACGAATGGGTGAAAAAAACTTCCCCCATACGCAACGCTATCATAGGCCTGGCAGAAAAAGAACTGATTCCCCTGCTGAATGAATCGGAAAAATACAGAAGCCGGAACAATATGCTGGCCAATTCCTGCCAACTCTCCCTGCGCCACGTAAACAATATCCGTCTGCTGGCCAATATAGACGAGGAGGTACGCGAATTGAACCATGAGAACAACCGTTTCCTGCTGTCGGATACCAACGCGTTGCTTCATAACCTGGTAAAAGAAGGAGATTCCTCTTTTGTATTCGAAAAGATAGGAACGACCATACGCAACGTAATGATTGATGAATTTCAGGACACTTCGCGTATGCAATGGGACAATTTCCGTCTGTTGCTGCTCGAAGGACTGTCCCAAGGAGCCGACAGCCTGATTGTAGGAGACGTGAAACAATCCATCTACCGCTGGCGAAACGGTGACTGGGGCATACTGAACGGACTGAAAACAAACATCGAAGCCTTTCCCGTCAAAGTAAAGACACTGACCACCAACCGCCGGAGTGCCGCAAACATCATTCACTTCAACAACGAAGTGTTTACAGCCGCCTGCGAGGTGTTGAACAACATTTACAAGGAAGAACAAAAAAAGGAATGCAAGGAACTGAAGGAAGCCTACAGCGACGTGTGTCAGGAAACATACAAAGATCCCGGAAAAGGGTATGTCAAAGTGGAATTTCTGTCGGATACGGAAGACATGACCTATATGGAAAACACCCTGCACCACTTGGGAGAAGAAGTGGAGCTGCTTGTGGCGCAGGGTGTGCAACTGAAAGATATGGCCATCCTGGTGCGCAAGAACAGAAGCATTCCTTTAATAGCCGATTACTTCGACAAGAACACGTCTTACAAAATCGTATCCGATGAGGCATTCCGACTGGATGCCTCACTGGCAGTATGTATGATAATGGATGGTCTGCGCTGCTTGTCACAACCCGGAAACCGGATTGCCAAGGCGCAACTGGCTGCTGCTTATCAGAATGAAGTATTACATAAAGGAATAGACCTCAACACTCTATTGCTGAACGAAATAGATGATTATCTGCCATCTGCTTTTACAGAAGAACTGGAGCAGCTTCGCCTCATGCCACTATATGAACTGATGGAAAAACTTTTCAATCTGTTTCAGATGTCCTGCATCGAACAACAGGATGCCTATCTGTGCGCCTTCTTTGATGCGGTGACGGAATATTTGCAAAGCAATTCTTCCGAATTATCCGCTTTTATCACCTACTGGGAAGAAAAACTAGGCAGCAAGACCATCCCTTCCGGCGAAGTGGAAGGAATTCGCATTCTCTCCATCCACAAGTCCAAAGGGTTGGAATATCATACCGTACTGCTACCCTTCTGCGACTGGAAAATGGAGAATGAAACTTACAACCATCTGGTATGGTGTGCTCCCCGGCAAGCTCCGTTTAGCGATCTTGACATTGTTCCCATCAACTATTCCACAGCCATGCAGCAATCCATTTATCGGGAAGAGTTCCTGAACGAACGCCTGCAATTATGGGTGGATAATCTGAATCTGCTTTATGTAGCATTCACCCGTGCCAAAAAGAACTTGATTATATATGGAAAGGCGGAACAGAAAGGAACGGTATCCGAATTGTTAGGCAATGCCTTATCCGACATGACCGGAAAGAGCTATGCCACCGGAGAAGAAATATACGAACTGGGAACACTCTATCTCTCCTCTCACGAAGAGGAAAAACAAGTGTCCGGCAACAAGCTGCTGACTGTAGCCCGACGTTTGCCTATTCATCTAGAAACGTTGGAAACCAACATCGAATTCAAGCAGTCCAACCGTTCTGCCGAATTTATCCGGGGAGAAGAGGAAACGGAAGACAAATACATCCGGCAAGGACAGCTGTTGCATAATCTATTCTCCGTAATCCGTACCACGGACGATGTGCCTCCCGCCATAGAACGCCTGCGTTTCGAAGGAATCATAGAGTCGGCACAACAGGAAGAACAGATACGAAAACTTACCGAATGGGCTTTGAGGCATCCGCTGGTCAAAGAATGGTATTCGGGCCGCTGGGAACTATACAATGAGTGTGCCATTATTTATCGGGAAAAAGGAGTGTTGCAAGCCCGCCGTCCGGACCGCGTGATGATGAAAGACGGGGAGGTGATTGTGGTGGACTTTAAATTCGGAAAAAAACGGAAGGCTTACAACAAGCAGGTGAAAGAATATATGGATTTATTATCGGATATGGGATATGAGCATATCCGTGGCTATTTATGGTATGTATTTAACAACGAACTGGAGGAAATAGAATAATGGAAAGCTTTTTGAAACTGGTAGCAGCCGATTTATATAAACATACGGAAGGAAACCTGGCACATACAGCCGTGGTTTTTCCCAACAAACGTGCCGGACTTTTCTTTAATGAATATCTCGCCCAAGAGTCGGACTCACCTATTTGGTCGCCCGCATACGTCAGCATCAGCGAATTGTTCCGTAGTCTTTCTCCATGGGAAGTGGGTGATCCGGTAAAACTGGTATGCGAACTTTATAAGATATTCCGACAGGAAACTCAAAGTACGGAAACACTGGATGATTTCTATTTTTGGGGAGAAATGCTGATCAGTGATTTTGACGATGCCGACAAAAACAAAGTGGATACCGACAAACTGTTTTCCAACTTGCAGGATCTGCGCAACATCATGGATGACTACACCTTCATTGACGATGAGCAGGAAGAAGCTATCCGGCAGTTCTTCCAGAACTTCTCCATCGAACGGAGAACAGCGCTGAAAGAACGGTTTATCTCTTTATGGGACGTGTTGGGAAACATCTACAAAGGGTTCCGTGAATCCTTAGCCTCTCAAAACATTGCCTACGAAGGAATGATGTACCGCCACGTGATAGAGCATCTGGATGTGGACAAACTTCCCTACGAGAAATATGTTTTTGTAGGATTTAATGTACTGAACAAAGTGGAACATACGCTGTTCACCCAATTGAGAGATGCCGGAAAAGCTGTCTTTTATTGGGACTACGACGAATTTTACAGGAGGGAAAACAGACAAGCCGTCACCCATGAAGCCGGAGAATTTATCCGCCGGAACTTACGCGACTTTCCTTCTCCCCTGCCCGATGAACTGTTCAACAATCTCTCGAAGCCTAAAGAAGTACACTATATCGCATCTTCCACTGAAAATGCACAAGCCCGCTACCTGCCTCAATGGATACGGAACAATCTGACCACACCGGAAAAGGAGACCGCAGTCGTATTGTGTAACGAAGCATTGCTTCAACCGGTCCTCCATTCGTTGCCGGCAGAAGTGAAACATGTCAATATCACCATGGGATTTCCGTTATCGCAAACTCCTGTATATAGCTTCCTCATCGCCTTACTGGAATTGCATACCCACGGATTTAATTTCAAAAGCGGCCGTTACACGTTTCAATCGGTTGTTACACTGTTAAAACATCCCTATACCCGCCAACTCACCGGCCAAGCCGAATTGTTGGAAAAAGAACTGACCGGGAACAACCGTTTCTATCCGTTACCCGGCGAATTGGGCAAAGACGAATTCCTGACCCGGCTTTTCACTCCGCTTTCCGGAAACCTGAATCTGTGCATACGTCTGTCCGAGACTTTGCAACAAGTGGCAGGTATCTACCAGACAAACACTTCCGGTACCGGGGACACAGATGCATTCAGCCAACTTTACCGGGAGTCGCTTTTTAAAGCCTATACCACCATCAACCGTTTCCGCACACTGATAGAAGAAGATGAATTAACCGTACAGCCCGAAACCTTCCGACGATTGCTGGTCAAGTTCTTGTCAGCGACTAATATTCCATTCCATGGCGAACCGGCCATTGGTATGCAGGTCATGGGGGTATTGGAAACACGTAACCTGGATTTCCGCCACTTGGTATTACTGTCGGTCAATGAAGGGCAGCTTCCCAAATCGGGAGGAGACTCTTCCTTTATTCCTTACAACCTGCGCAAAGCTTTCGGAATGACCACCATAGAGCATAAGATTGCCGTATATGCATACTATTTCTACCGTCTGCTGCAACGGGCAGAAAGGATTACCTTGATGTACAATACCAGTTCGGACGGACTGAACCGCGGCGAATGGAGCCGTTTCATGCTGCAATTCCTTATTGAATGGCCCCACCCCATCACACGTCAGTTTCTGGAGGCCGGACAGTCCCCCCAAGGCACCTCGCCTATCACTGTAGAAAAGACCCCGGATGTCATGCGCCGGATGCAAAGCCTGTTTGATGTCCGTGCCAATCCCAAAGCAAAATTTTCTCCATCAGCCTTGAACTATTACCTGGATTGTCCTTTAAAATTTTATTATAGGTACGTAGCCGGTCTCTCCGCCCCCGATGAAGTGAGTGCGGAAATAGACTCCGCCACATTCGGAAGTATTTTCCATTACGCCGCCGAGCATATTTATAAAGACCTGACCACTCATGGCAAAGTCATTCATAAGGAGGCATTGGAAACGCTGCTGCGCAATGAAGTGAAGCTGCAAGATTATGTGGATGCAGCCTTCAAGGAATTATTCTTTCATGTGCCGCAAAACGAGAAACCGGAATATAATGGCGTACAACTTATTAACTCCGCCGTTATTGCAAGATATTTAAAACAACTTTTACAAAACGATTTACGTTACGCTCCCTTCACTTTTGTGGCGTCGGAAATAGAAGTGGACGAGCCCATCGACATACAGACACCCAGAGGAGTCATCAAATCACGTATCGGGGGAATTATCGACCGCATGGACAGCAAGGATGGTACACTCCGCATTGTGGACTACAAGACAGGCGGTGACGCAGACACCCCACCCAACGTGGAGTCTCTGTTTGTTCCGGACAAAAAACGCTCCAACTATGTATTCCAGACGTTCCTGTATGCCGCCATTCTATGCCGTAAGCAGCCAACAATGAAGATAGCTCCGGCCCTTCTCTATATTCATCGGGCCGCCACAGAAACTTACTCTCCCGTTATACAAATGGGCGAGCCACGAAAACCCAAAGAAGCCGTGGAAGATTTCAGCAACTATGAAAAGGAATACCGTGAACGACTTCAAGGATTATTAGAAGAAATCTTTCATCCGGAAAAATCATTCACCCAAACAGAAACCATAGAAAAATGTGCCTATTGCGACTTCAAGGCCCTATGCAGAAGATAGTGATGAGCGATGAGTGGTTAGTTATCATGCCGCAGGTATTAACCACTAATCACTCATCACCAATCAATATTCTCTATTCCAACGCTCTCTGCCTGCAAAAGCATCCACAGAATTTATCATCTACATTCTCTATCGGTTCTTTGAAAATGCCATATACAGAAGAACCAGACCCACTCATGGAAGCATATACGGCTCCCAAATCATATAATTTGTCCTTGATGGCCGCAATCTCAGGGAATCTTTTGAAGATGCTATCTTCAAAGTCATTTTTCATACAATCCTTCCAAATTTCCACAGGCTGCCGTACAATCTCTTTCAAAGAAACAGCAGGACGTGCAGGCCTTATATCGGCATACGCTTCACGAGTGCATACAAAAATATCGGGTTTAACCAAAACAAGGTGATATCCTTTCAATGATAACTCTACAGGCTCAAACACATTTCCTATTCCAGTAGCAAACACAGGCCTGTTCCGAATGAAAAAAGGACAATCCGCCCCTAGCTGTGCCGCATACTCTTCCATCTGCTCCACTGTAAGGTTCAATAAAAATTTCTCGTTCAGCAACTTGATCATATAAGCCGCATCTGATGATCCGCCCCCCAAACCGGCTCCGACCGGTATATGCTTATACATGTGTATATCCACCGGCAATACCTCTGGATAATCTTTCTTTATTAGTTGATAGGCTTTTATTACCAAGTTGTCTTCGATAAGTCCGTCCCAAGGAGTTCCGCTGACACGCAATGTGTACGCCTTTTCCCCACCATCCCGTCGTGTTACCTCCAAAGCATCTTGCAGGTTTATCGGGTAAAATACAGTTTCTAAATTATGATAACCATCTGGGCGCTTTTCTATAATGTTCAGTCCCAAATTAATCTTTGCATTAGGAAATGTAATCATATTCTGCTCTTTAAATTATTTTTTAGTATGTTTTGCCAGATTGCTGACCCTTTTGTGCAGATGAATATCCTCTTTCACCCGACACAGGTGCCAAATATAGAACAAACTTTTCATTTTACCATAATAAAAAACAATTCGCAGCCCAAATTGTTCATTTCTTAATGAATTTTAGTTCCGGTTTCTTTTATTATTCCGTATCTTTGCCCTGCTTTAAACAGATAACAATGGCAGAAACGAGAAAAACAACACGTACTCCCCGAACTCCGAAAGCAAAGCCCGTTGACGAATACGGACATTTACAACCTCAGGCACCTGAGTTGGAAGAAGCTGTTTTGGGAGCTTTAATGATAGAAAAAGATGCTTACTCGCTGGTAAGTGAAATTCTTCGCCCAGAATCTTTTTATGAACGCCGTCACCAGCTTATTTATTCGGCCATCACCTCGCTGTCCCTGCGCCAGCAGCCTGTCGATATCCTGACTGTAGCCGAACAATTGCGAAGCACTGGCGACTTGGATGAAGCCGGCGGTCCTTTCTATATAACCCAGTTGAGCGGAAAAGTGGCTTCCTCTGCACACATCGAATACCATGCACGTATCATTGCACAAAAATTTCTGGCACGCGAGTTAATCACCTTCACCAGCAACATCCAAACAAAAGCTTTTGATACAACCCAAGATGTGGACGACTTGATGCAAGAAGCGGAAGGTAAGCTTTTCGAAATTTCACAGCAAAACATGAAGAAGGATTATACGCAAATCAACCCTGTCATTCAGGAAGCGTATGAGATGCTTCAAAAAGCGGCGGCACGAACGGACGGTCTGAGTGGTCTGGAAAGCGGTTTCCATGCGTTGGACAAGATGACTTCGGGCTGGCAGAACTCCGACCTGGTGATTATCGCTGCCCGTCCGGCCATGGGTAAAACGGCTTTTGTGCTTTCCATGGCAAAGAACATGGCGGTAAATGCGAAAATCCCCGTGGCTTTGTTCTCACTTGAAATGTCCAACGTACAGTTAGTCAACCGTATGATTGTCAACGTGTGTGAAATTCCGGGTGAAAAAATCAAGAGCGGCCAGCTGGCTCCGTATGAATGGGGACAACTGGACTATAAAATAAAAGAATTATACGATGCGCCGATGTATGTAGACGATACACCCTCTTTATCCGTCTTCGAGTTACGTACCAAGGCACGGCGGCTTGTACGCGAACATGGAGTGAAGATTATCATCATCGACTACCTCCAGTTGATGAATGCCAGCGGCATGGCGTTTGGCAGCCGCCAGGAAGAAGTCAGCACCATCTCACGCTCACTAAAAGGGCTGGCCAAGGAGCTGAACATTCCCATCATTGCGCTGAGTCAGTTGAATCGTGGTGTGGAAAACCGTGAAGGTATTGACGGAAAACGTCCTCAGCTCAGTGACCTCCGTGAATCCGGAGCCATCGAGCAGGATGCTGATATGGTATGTTTCATCCATCGACCGGAATATTATAAAATTTACTCGGATGAGAAAGGAAATGACCTGCACGGTATGGCGGAAATCATTATCGCCAAGCACCGTAATGGTGCCGTAGGCGATGTATTACTGCGTTTCCGTGGTGAATTCGCCCGTTTCCAGAATCCGGACGATGATATGATTGTACCTATGCCGGGTGAAGTACCGGGCATTATCCGTTCCAAAATGAATGATGGCGGCAACAATATACCGCCACCCTCTCCTGATGCCGCACCAGCCGACAATAATCCGTTCGGCGCACCTATTCCTGACGGCCCTTTGCCTTTTTAAGGCATACGCATCTCCATAGATTAGCACAAAGGTTCTCTAGAAGAAAAAATCTGTGTTAATCTGAGTAATCTGTAGTGGATAAATAACAGGATAAAAGAAAATAATTACTAAATTTGCAGGTCATTTTGAAATACATAAAAAATATCATATATGAATATCTCTTATAATTGGCTGAAAGAATACGTCAACTTCGATTTAACACCGGATGAAGTGGCTCAAGCGCTGACTTCCATCGGTCTGGAAACCGGAGGCGTAGAAGAAGTCCAAACAATCAAAGGTGGTCTGGAAGGTATTGTCATCGGCGAAGTGCTGACTTGCGAACCTCATCCCAATTCAGACCACATGCATGTCACTACCGTCAACTTGGGACAAGGCGAACCGGTACAGATTGTCTGTGGAGCCGCTAACGTAGCTACCGGACAAAAAGTGGTGGTTGCCACACTGGGTACCAAACTATACGATGGCGAAGAATGTTTCACTATCAAGAAATCAAAGCTCCGCGGAGTTGAATCCATGGGTATGATCTGTGCCGAGGACGAAATCGGTATCGGAACCAGCCACGAAGGTATCATCGTACTGCCAGCGGATGCCGTTCCGGGTACTCCCGCCAAGGATTATTTCAATATCAAGAGCGAATACGTACTGGAAGTGGATATCACTCCGAACCGTGCGGATGCCTGCTCACACTACGGTGTGGCGCGTGACCTGTATGCCTATCTGATTCAGAACGGCAAACAAGCCACCTTGAAACGTCCTTCTGTGGAAGCGTTCAAAGTGGATAATCATGATATGGACATCGCCATCGAAGTAGAGAATACGGAAGCCTGTCCGCGCTATGCCGGAGTTTCCATCAAAGGGGGCACTGTAAAAGAGAGTCCCGAATGGCTGCAAAACAAGTTACGACTGATCGGGGTACGTCCTATCAACAACATCGTGGATATCACCAACTACATCCTTCACGCATACGGCCAGCCCCTGCACTGTTTTGATGCAGATAAGATTAAAGGCGGTAAAATCGTAGTGAAGACTGTGGCCGAAGGTACTGCATTCGTCACGTTGGACGAAGTGGAACGCAAATTGTCCGACAGGGATCTGATGATATGCAACACCGAAGAACCGATGTGCATTGCCGGCGTATTCGGCGGTTTGGATTCGGGAACAACCGAGCAGACAGTAGATGTGTTCTTGGAAAGTGCTTATTTCAACCCTACCTGGGTACGTAAAACAGCCCGTCGCCATGGATTGAGTACAGACTCTTCTTTCCGTTTCGAACGCGGTATTGACCCCAACGGAACTATTTATGCATTGAAAGAAGCGGCTCTGCTAGTTCAGGAACTGGCTGGAGGTACTATTTCCTCCGAAATCAAGGACAACTACCCTGCCCCGATAGCCGATTTTACAGTACAACTGAATTATGATAAAGTCCATTCACTGATAGGAAAGACCATACCGGCAGAAACCATAAAGAGCATTGTCACCAGTCTTGAAATGAAAACAGTGAACGAAACGCCCGAAGGCCTGACTTTACAAGTTCCCCCCTATCGTGTGGATGTGCAACGTGATTGCGATGTAGTGGAAGACATTCTCCGTATCTATGGATATAATAATGTGGAGATTCCTACTACCTTGAAATCCAGCCTGACCACCAAAGGTGAAGTGGATTACTCCCAGAAATTGCAGAACCTGATTTCAGAGCAACTGGTAGGCTGTGGATTCAATGAAATACTGAACAACTCACTGACCGCCGCTTCCTATTACGAAGGGTCGGAAACATACAAGAACGAAAACTTGGTGTACTTGATGAATCCATTGAGTAACGATTTGAACGTGATGCGTCAAACCTTGTTATTCGGTGGTTTGGAAAGCATCCAGCACAATGCCAACCGCAAGAACGCCGACTTGAAATTCTTTGAATTCGGTAACTGCTATTTCTATAACGCAGAAAAGAAGAACCCGGAAAAAGTACTTGCGGCATATACGGAAGAATATCATTTAGGACTGTGGGTAACCGGCAAACGCGTCAGCAATTCATGGGCCCATCCCGATGAGAACAGCAGTGTTTACGAATTAAAGGCATACGTACTGAACATCTTTACCCGTTTGGGATTGAATTTCGGCAACGTGGTATTCGGCAACCTGACCAACGATATCTATTCAACAGCTATCAGCGTACACACACGTAACGGTAAGTTATTAGCCACCTTCGGCATCATCAGCAAAAAGATTCAAAAGGCATTCGATATAGGCAATGAGGTATATTATGCCGAAATCAACTGGAAAGAACTGATGAAAGCCATCAAGTCCGCTAAAGTTAACTTTAAAGAACTTTCCAAGTTCCCGGCTGTGAAACGTGACCTGGCTTTGTTGATTGACAAGAAGGTGCAGTTCGCAGAAATCGAGAAAATCGCCTATGAGACTGAAAAGAAACTGCTGAAAGAAGTGGAACTGTTTGATGTCTATGAAGGCAAGAATCTGGAACCGGGCAAGAAGAGTTACGCGGTGAGCTTCCTGTTGCAGGACGAAAATGCAACACTGAACGACAAACAGATTGACAAGATCATGTCCAAACTGATTGCCAATCTGGAACATAAATTGAATGCAAAATTAAGATAACAATTTAAATAACCATTAATAAAAATACAATCCAATGGGAAGAGCATTTGAATATAGAAAAGCTGCAAAGCTGAAAAGATGGGGCCACATGGCCAAAACATTTACAAGACTGGGCAAACAGATAGCTATCGCAGTAAAGGCAGGTGGCCCGGAACCCGAAAATAACCCGACCCTGCGTGGTGTTATCGCTACTTGCAAGCGTGAAAACATGCCGAAGGATAACATCGAACGTGCTATTAAGAATGCAATGGGTAAGGACACCAGCGAATACAAAGGTATGACTTACGAAGGATACGGCCCTCATGGAGTAGCTGTATTTGTTGATACATTGACAGACAACACCACACGTACTGTGGCAGATGTGCGTTCCGTATTCAATAAATTTGGTGGAAATATGGGAACCACTGGTTCATTGGCCTTTTTGTTTGACCACAAGTGTGTGTTTACTTTCAAAAAGAAAGAAGGCACCGACATGGAAGAACTTATTTTGGATTTGATTGATTACAATGTAGAAGATGAGTTCGATGAAGATGAAGAAGAAGGTACAATAACAATCTATGGTGACCCGAAAAGCTATGCAGCTATCCAGAAACATCTGGAAGAATGCGGTTTCGAAGAAGTGGGTGGTGATTTCACATATATCCCCAACGATTTGAAAGACATAACTCCTGAACAACGGGAAACGCTGGACAAGATGGTAGAACGCTTGGAAGAGTTCGATGATGTTCAAACCGTTTATACAAACATGAAACCTGTAGAAGAATAAACACAAGGTCTTGCAGTAGCCACATTGAAATGAAAGACGGCATCAATCTATAAGAAGAGGTTGAATTCTAACTCCTCTCCAAACAATGTCGATAAAATCTTACCCAAGTTTACGAACATTAGCGTATTCTTGGGTAAGTTCGCATATGCACATAAGGCTCATCAGAAGTGTAGGATCGGCCCCTGCAATCCATACAGAATCATGGAAGTATTTGGACAAAAAAAAAGATGGTATCCTTAAAAGATTACCATCTTCGTAGCGGTACCGGGAATCGAACCCGAGTTTCAGCCGTGAGAGAGCCGCGTCCTAGGCCACTAGACGATACCGCCATCAGTTATTTTAATTTCATTTTCTTAAGATGCTGCAAAGTTAGAAATTTATTTTTAATTTCCAAAATAAAAAAATGATTTTTCAAGAGTATGATCTGCATATATTGCAATAATAGCGTGTTTTTATGTCCCAAAACAGCTTCTGGTTCTATCGGGCACTTTCGAAAAAGTGCCCACGTTCTTTATGGAAGTAATTGTGCTTGACAAAGGCTTCTATCCCGCTTCTTACATGAACCAGTAGTTTCCTTCCCAACTTAATCCCCCAATTAATCCCTATAGGCCCCGGAATAAAATAAGTATAAGAGTCCCCCCACTACGTCTATATACAGAACCTGTATTCATACAGGCTCCACAACGAATACAGTTCAAAGTCTTGACATGCTTTTGGTTGACCAATGTCTTGCTACGTCCGTTATCCACAATAATAATGTGAAGTTCCCCACCCTCCTAGGCTTTCTCTTTCTCGAAAAACTCACCCACCTGTTCACGTTTGATATGAATGGCGAGCAATACAATATGGCTCGGCTTCAGCTGCATCAATTGCAAGATACGCTTTCCCAAGTCACTTTCCACTACTTCAATACCTTTGTCAAATGATACTTCCACGATGTTGTCTTCAGTCATCCACATGAAAGTCTGCACTCCCCCCATACCATTCGGATTCCGTCCTAGCTCTGAAGCAGTCATTAGCTTGGGCTGATGTTTGCTGCATTCTATCTTCTCACGGTAAGTTTTACTCCATACATTTCGTAAAAAAACTATTCCGTACGTCCGTGAGACCTCCTCGGATAAGGGTAGTAACTTTCCATCTTATGCCTGCTTCATTTACACCAACCGTTTCCGGATAGCTATAGGGCTTTGGTTTGTTTTGCAACCTAACCCACGGTCATACGCCTTATATGAAGTTTCTGTTCGTCAGATCAGATGTTTGCCGCCAGCTTCTTTCAGATTCCAACTCGCGATGGACACCCTTGCTATTGGCTGTATGATTCCCGCTATTAGGGCTCATGGGGACTTGGACCCGTTAGTTAATACTCATGCCGAGCATACAAAAATATCGGGAGCTCGTACACTCTTGCAGGCTCCCGATTTACAACACAAAAACTAAACTAGACTTAACTAAACTATTCTATTAAGAAGTTTCACAACTTCCCTTGTCTATGCTGCAAATATAACAAGATTATTTCTTTTTAGCAAAAAGATATCGACAAAATATCTACTTATTATCGTTCAAATATCACATTCTTCAAACAGAATGACTATTTAAGTACAGCTGTAACTCCTGTTTATAACTATCGGAAATCGGAATATACTCCTTACCGAAAACAATTCGACTCCTCCCCACCGACATCAACACCATTATCTGCCTTCTGTTTCAATTCCAACCGTTTACCCACCTGTTCCAGCCCCACCTCGCTTCCGCTTTTATCTTGTCCGAACTTCGCTGTGCTGAACGACAGATAGGGAAAGAGAGCAGCTCATCCAGCATCCACTTTTTCCTGACTTCGTCAACGTGTCACCCAAAAATCATCTTCAAATAAAGGGGCGATACGTTGATGCCGTTTCATGAGCATTGTCCTGGAGATAGTCTGCTTGTTTTTCGGTAGAGTCAGCTGTATTGTCACGATGGTCTGTGCCAGTGCAAGCACCTTGTCGACACTCATATTGATGTCGGCCAGTTTCAGCAGTCGTTCCAGTTCCTTATATACTTTCAGGGTAACGAAGCAGATGCATACGTGTGCCTCGATGCGACGCCGTGTGAAGTGGAACATCGGTCGTATCTCTATTTTGGATTTGGATATCCTGAATGCCCTCTCCACCTGCCACAGGTTATGATAGGCTGCATACACATCTGAGGCCGGTATGTCTGTATTGGTAAGATAACCTTTCAGGCCGTCCCATTTCGCATCGGATTCAAGTTTGTCGTAGTCGATAGTTACTTTTACATCTCCTTCCATTGAGAGGAACTTGTTGTAGCCACGCTTGTTGATATGCCCTTTGGTGAGAGAGCCTCTGCGGTAGGCTTTTTCAAGCCTGCGGACACCTTTGTCGCGGTTGTATGCGTCCTTGCGGGCACGGTCTGAGGTATATCCGACCAACAGCCTTTTACCTTCCCCTTTGTTGTATTCAACCATCTGACAGTCATTCTTCGGCTGGCTGAGTATCCATTCCTTTATCTTCTTGCTCTCGGCCTTTATTTTCGCGCCTATTATATATTTGTAGCCGTTGGCTTCGAGATCGGCTACATTATCGGAGTTCATAAGACCGGAGTCTGCCACAACAATAAAGTCTTCCAATTTATATTTACGGACAAATTCAGTCACGACCGGAAGCATCGTATGCCCTTCGTATTTGTTGCCCTCGTGGATGCAATAGGCCAATGGATAACCGCCGATACTCACCAGCAGACCCAATATGATCTGAGGGTTCTTGTGCCGTCCTTCCTTGGAGAAGCTGGTCTTGCGCAACTCATCTTCATAATCTGACTCAAAATAAAGTGTGGTAACGTCGTAAAACAACACCCCGATATGACCACCCAATATCTTCCGGGTATGATCTACGCTTATTTCCTGAACAATGCGATGCTGGCTGTCGCTGAGCTTGTCAAGATACCTGTAAATCTTTGACAGACTTACATCATCGTCAAAATGATTCTTGAGATATTCCACTGTGGCGGATTTGCTCGCAGGATAAGACAGACGCGCCTTGACCAGTTTGCGGAATATCCCATCATCTATGCGGTTGAAACCGACATTGTCAAACACACGGTCAAGAATCAGATTCGCACCATCGATGGTGATGTTTGTGATATTGGATAGAAGCCTTTCCGCATCCATACGCTCCTGCTCACACTTACGGCATTCGTCCCCGAACAGGTCAAGACGGGGATGTCTGCGCTCTTTCTCC
>BLLV01000252.1 GCA_011959205.1 Bacteroidaceae bacterium | reverse complement strand
ATTACCAAATCATCATGTATCTGTTCGTAATCATAATAGCCGCAAATACCTCCCGGCTCCCAACCACCGGCACTGCCACATGACTTTCCGGGGTCCAGAATAGGATTCATATAATACGTGCCTACCAGCCACACATTAAATATATCTGTGGCAAAACGGGCAAACTTTTCTTCTCCTGTCACCCAATAAACAAAAGCGGCATTTTCTGCCAATGTCAGGATCTCGATATTATTCCCCCGTATCATGTGCCCGCTTTCCTTATAAGGCACTTTTACCGGAAGCTCCGAAGGATTTAATTTATTGATCCCCCACATATCGCCTGTTTCATTATAAGGAGTGCGGTCCTCCAGCGGAACATTGACATACTTATTCCAGGTACGCATTCCCGGCATTCTTACAGTGGGAACAGGAGCATTCCCCTCTCCATAGTCCCAATTCTGTTTTTTCAAATAACATTGGGTATAGCGCTCCCCATCTTTCCAATACATGGCCAGTCGGGAAGTTATCCATTCGGGATCAGTCTGATGACGATCCACATATTTTTCTACTTTGGAGCGGATAGCTGCAAAGGCTTCCCCAGCCCAAGGCTCATTTTCCACTTTTTGCAGAACAGACGCTCTATCCGCCGGAGCAACATATACACAAGGGTGTTGCTGCGCCTGAACAGCCAACATACATCCCATCCAAAAAACAAAGGCGGCTAGAATCTTTTTCATTCTGATTCCATGAACTGCCAACCTGAAAATAAAAACGAATCCTTTATTCATATTCCTATATCATTTGATTAGTCAAACCACATATAAATACGAATCAAAGGATTCATTTACTCATCTAATGATGAAATTTATTCTTCTTCCAAATCCCAATATACCACATAACGCTGCCGGTGAATATTGTACAACGGTTCTATCACATCTCCTTGCGAAGTCGTAAACTTTAATTCCGTACCGACACGCCGTACACTGCGTTCAGGATGCTTGACATCGAGTTTTAACGTGGTGCGAAGTCCTGCAGGGATATGATAATCATACGTATAATAATCATTGTACAAAGCAGGATTGGAATCGGGCGCAGGTGCCTGCATTCCTTCTGTTCCCCGTTCGCCGGCCAGCACTACCGGCCCATAAACCAACGCTCCCTTTTGAGGATTATCCGGAGTCGTTTCCACACGAAGACGCATGGGATAATCAGCCGTAATACGGTCACCGTCTTTCCATAGACGAGTGATAGCGATATATGAACCAGGCTTCTGCTTCACCGCCACCTTTTTACCATTTACAGCGACTTTCACTTCCTTGCTCCACGAAGGATAACGAAGATAAACCGTAGTCTCTACAGGACTTTGAGTGCCTATGGTCAGAACTGTGGTTTCCTCTGCCGGAAAATCCGTTTCCTGACGGAGAGTCAATCCTTTCTCCTGCCAGTTGACTACCGAAGGAATAAAAAGATTCACATAAATGCCTTTGTCATTGTGATAATAGATGGCTTCTCCATATTTAGCATGGTTTTCAAACCCGCTGCCCACACAACACCAAAAAGAGTTTTCTTTCGTACTATACACCTTATGCGAACCCGAAAGCAAGGGCAGGAAATATGTCACCATACCGGTCTGAGGATCTTGCTGTCCCAAAATATGGTTGTAAAGGGCTCGTTCATAATAATCCGCAATGGCAGCATCGGCTGTCCAGCAGAACAGATGACGGGACAGTTTCAACATATTATAGGTACAACACGTTTCCCCGGTATAACCTGACACATGCTTGGAGAACCGGGCCGGATCAAAATAATGTTCCTTGTCACTACTGCATCCGGGGGCAAATGTATGATGGTCTATCATAGTATGCCAAAAGAAATCGGATAGCTTTCTGCTGTTCTCATCCTCTGTCAATTCATAATTGCGAGTTTCGGCTATCACTTTCGGAATGAATGTATTGGTATGTTTAGTACCCAAATCATCACGTAGTTCCTTTAACGGATCAATCACTTCATTATGGTAAAAGAATTGAGCCAGCCACCGATGACGTTCGTCCCCGGTTATCGCATACAAATTATAAAAAGACTCATTCACTCCACCAAATTCATTCCGTATCATTTTTTGGCGTGTAGCCTCATCCAATGGTTTGAGTTTATGATAGGCCCAGTCGGCCATACGGACAACAACCTCCAAAGCTTTCTGATTGTCACTGTAAAGATACTGGTCTATCAATCCAGAGAAAAGCTTATGAAGCGTGTACCACGGTGCCCATACACTGGTACCACGGATATTCCGATTGATCAATTCTTCAGGATAAGCGCTCAGATAGCCGTTACCCAATGCGGTTTGTACCTCCGCCAGGCCATTCACCAGACTATCCCCTTTTTGTTTGAACAGTTCACTGCCGGTTGCCGCATACATCAAGCCGTAGGCAGAAAGCAAGTGCCCTGTGGTGTGTCCACGTAACTCACAATCCAAGGATTCCCATCCACCCAACTTCTTTACTGCCATATATCCACCCTCACGACCGGCAAATACCCCCGCATTGGTACGAAAACTATGCAACAGCCTGTTCACATCTATAGAAACCATCCACATAGAATCACGCATCATGTTTTCACGAAAACGGCTTGGAAGCAAACGAACATCTTTCAAATCAAAACTCTTGACTTTCATCGGAGCCATGGTTTCTCTCTTCAACTTTCCGGCATGTTGGCCGGGATAAACAGACTGGGCCGTCAAAGCACCCGACATAGCCAATACCCCGGCTACGACTAAAATTTTCTTCTTCATTGTCTTTTTCTAATTAGTTCCTCAATTGACATTCAAACTTACTACATAATACGATAAAAGAGAGAAAAACACTCAATGCTTTTCTCTCTTTTCATGCTTTTTTATTCTTGTTTTTTTGTTCTTGAGTACATTTGAAAAATTAAGTGTTTCCCACTCTAAAATAACAGTTCTTTAACCATTTTCTCATAAACAAAGATCCAATCTTTTAGAATGTATTCCGTTCCACCGCTCCATCTTACGGCATTCGTCCCCGAACAGGTCAAGACGGGGATGTCTGCGCTCTTTCTCC
>BLLV01000251.1 GCA_011959205.1 Bacteroidaceae bacterium | reverse complement strand
AGTTGGCACCGATGGCGGGACCGTTTAACGGGTAATCCTTCCGTCTGTTATAAACGTATGCTAAATGAACACCTAGCTCTCCCATACTCTTAAATGCCAGTTGTTTAGTTGCGACAATGAAATAGCGGTTCCAAAATCCATTGCCTGTCCCCTTCGGATTTGAAAAGTTTGTACTACTGTCATCACTGGGGCGTGTCGTAACATCATTGGAACCAATAACAATTGCCGGCATATATTTCCACCATTGTCCTTCTTTCAATAAACGTAAACGAACAGAAAAGTTCCTATCTTGATTTACGAACTTACCATACGTGGACGGAACCCAGAATCCACACCCATAAACAGGATCACATTTCATAGCCTTATGAAGTGTACAATCGTAAGCCACCTCTAACCATGGGAAAAGAGTGATATTGATATAATAGTTAAAAGTATTGTATGTCCATCGTGCTGGTGTGGCATGTTTTTCCAAAAATCCACCACCGAACATAAACGTCTTGTCACGCTGCATTTCGGCTGTAGGCATATTAAGGAGTCCTGTTGTTCCTGTTGTAAACTGGGCGTATAAACTCATATAGGCTAATGTCCCGACAAGAATAAGAAGTATTTTTCTCATTAAATTTATTTCAGATAAAGATTGTCATTATCTTTATACCAATCAGCTATTGCTTCCTCAAAAGAATAATGGAATTTGTATCCCGAAGCTGAAAGCTTTTTCCCACAAATATTTGTAGATATCATCAGTTTTTTCACACGGGCAGGACAAATTCCCATGGGTGCGCCCAAACAACCAATTACTGTGGCAGCCGGCATCAGCACCCATGCGGGTATCAATGGTATCCCCTTTTTCAAACCTGTCACTTTCTTCATTGTTTCCACTATCTGTTCAATTGTATAAGCCGGTTCAAAAGTGCAGTTATATAATTCCGCTCCCTGTTCATGATGTTCCAGTCTATATAGCATAAAACGGACTAGCTCCTTCACATAAATACATGCCTTTACAGTATCCTTTCTCCCAGGATATATAAATTTTCCGCCACGTATTCCCCAATAAAGACGAGTGAAGTTTCCATTTTCCCCCTTGCCGAACACCACACCCGGACGAACAATTGTCAGTTGTCTTTCTGCCTGATTCTTGGCTTGCCAAATCATGTGAATCTTTTCAGCAACCAATTTTGATATTCCATAAGGAGTATTAGGAGTCGGAATTGTAGTTTCTTCCTTCAGCTCTTCCGCCGCACCATACGGAGCAATGGAGGAAGTGAATATGATTTTCTTTATTCCATACTCTTCTGCAAAAGCCGTCACATTCTCTGCACCAAGAACATTTGTTTCAAAATAGGCATAATCAGGATGCCCCGGAGTACGATGTACGGCAGCAAAATTAAAAATGACATCATCAGCCGTAACATTTACCCCTTCAAGCACAATAGGCTTGCGAACATCACAGCGAATGAATGTTGAAGCCAACTTTTGCCCCTTGCGCAATGCAGGCTTATAGTCCTCCACACTAGGCAACGGTGTACCCGGCTCTACTATATCAAGATTATATACATTACATCCTGGGTGCAATTCTTGGAGCAGGTTGGTCAGGTGGGTACCTATAAAGCCAGTCCCACCTGTTATAAAATAGTTCATACCCAATTATTTATTAAATTCTTTATATTTCTCCTCTACAAATTCTTTTATTTCCCTTTTAAACCGTTCCTCTGAAAATCTTTCTGCCCAACTACGGCAATCCTCGTATTTGAAAGGAGCATTCCCCATCGCTTCAAACTCTTTCACTGCATTTACTATGGCATCGGCCGTCTGCTCATAAAAAAACATTCCGGTTTTTCCATCACAGACCGTTTCCAATGAACCTCCATGTCCATAAGCTATCACAGGGGTACCACAGGCTTCAGCCTCTATAGGAATCATGCCGAAATCTTCATCTGCTGCAAAAATAAAAGCCTTGGCATGTTGCATCTTCTCTTTCAGCACATTAAAAGGTTGATAGCCCATCACTGTAATATTTTCATTAGCCAATTCTTTATAATTCTTCAAATTCGGTCCTCCTCCAATTACGATCAATTTCTTATCGGGCATCCTATTGAAGGCTTCAATGATGATGTCTATCTTCTTATATGCTACAAGTCTGCTACTCGCCAAATAGTAGTTCTCTTTATCACTGCAATATTCAAAGTTCGAAATATCAATATTAGGGTGAATCGTCACAGAGTTCCTGCGATAAGTTTCTTTGATGCGCCTTCCCACATAATCTGAATTACTGATAAAATAGTCCACACGAAAGCTGGAAAGCATATCCCACTTCCTGACATTGTGTAACATATACCTTACAAGCCAGCTCTTGAAACCTTCAGCTAGATTGGCTTCTTCCAAATATTCATTATACATATCCCATACATAACGAATGGGAGAATGGCAGTAACAAATATGCAACTGGTCGGCTTTTGTCAGTACTCCCTTTGCCACCGCATGACTTGAAGATATAATCACATCATACCCGCGCAAATCAAATTGTTCTATTGCAAAAGGAAACAAGGGAAGATATGCTCGATGCTTCTTTGTCCCCAAAGGCATCTTTTGGATAAAAGATGTATGTACTCTTTTCCAATCAATCCCCAATTCATCACAGACTTCTTTCTTCGCTACCAACGTAAATATATCTGCATCCGGAAATACATCAGCTATAGCTTTGGCCACTTTGTCAGAACCCCCAACGGTTACTAACCATTCTTGAATGATCGCTACTTTCATACAATAAAGATTTTCAAAATAGTAGATTTAAATAAATCGTAATCAAAAAGAGAAACACTCTGATAGGATTCTTCCGCCAGCTTATTGTATAAAACTCTATCCTTAACCATCATTTCAATATATTGCTTTATGCTTAAAGAATCTCCAACAGGAACAAGGAACCCGTCAATACCATTCCTTATAATTTCTGCCTGACCACCCAAATTAGTTACTATTGCAGGTATTCCTACACTCTTAGCTTCAACAAGCACTAATGACAAAGCTTCAGGAATAATAGTCGGCACAACTACAATATCAATAGATTCATACAGTTCATTCATTATGTTTTCACTAAATCCCATAAATTTCACTTTACCATTTGATAATGTTTCCAAAGTATCATGTAGAGGTCCTTCACCATATAATCTAAATTCAACAGGAAGTTTTTCCGAAACTTTATCAGCAGCCTTAATATAATATTCAAATCCTTTTATCTTGATAAAACTCCCCATCGCTGCCACTACAAATTTGTCTCTCTTTTTACGGCCTTTAAAACCTTTATTATTAATATTAGGGTTGTACAGCAAAATTTTATTCGGTAATTTAATGGTATCATACACTGCTTTTGAAACACATAAAGACATCTCAGCCTTTTTCAGACAAGATCTATATAAAAAATAAAATATTGATTTCGTATTTTCAACTAAATGAGCATGATATATGAATGGAACACCATACATTACTTTCATCATATATGCATACAGTAATCCTTTCTTTGTCGTAACATAAATCAATGTTTTCTTTGTAACATAATATTTAATCTTTCCCAAATTTCTAGGAAAGAGACACGTCAACACCACCAAATCTAATAACCAATTCAAATACTTAAAAGGGAAAAAGAAACTTCGACCTTTTAGCAATACTTTAGAAGAGTCCGGAAACTTTTCATTTATCATCTGTTCAAAACGAGTGCCTTTTGCAAAATCAACAAAGACAAGTTCACAAGTTTTACTCAAAATTTCAGCAACTTGCAACGTTATCTTTTGACCTCCACCAAAATTTACCTTACCGGAATTCTCTATAATTATAATTCGACTCATAAACGCATCTCTTTTTGCAATTTTCTCATATCTTTATCCTTATTAACTCCCCAAAGTCGCTTTATAAAGCGACTTCCCGAGTCACATAAATCATAATAAATTCGTATCCATTGTGTATGCATAAAATAGTCCAATAACAAAGTGCTTCCAATTCTTCTCTCAATTCTCATCAAGCTTAGTATAGGGCCAATAAGATTCATCCAATATTTAGCATCAATATAATTATCTTTCAGTATTAAATTGAATTTACGTGCAACAAATATTCTCGCCTCAATATTAGAAATATTTATTTGGGTACAAATAGAACCAGAACGTATAGTACAACAATACAAAACTCTTTTATCTATTTTCAACTTTGTTGCATATAGACCTGCCAATCCCGAAAATAGGACATCATTAGATGCAGGAGTTTCATCACACAAAATGTTTTTTTTATCAAGAAAATTCTTTAAAAACATTTTACCCCAAACTGAATGAGACATGAATCGCAAGACATTTTCATCTTTTGTATCAACATATTTTTTAAAAATATCTTCCCTATTATATGTTTTTACTAATGTATCAGAAAACACAGAATAAGAATCAAAATACACAACTTCGTAAGATGATTTTTCATATGCCGATATTATATTATAAAAATCTTTATGAAAAAAATCATCTGCATCTGCAAATAACACCCATTTACCGCAAGCATACCGAAGACCTAAGTTCCTAGCAAAACCTGCTCCATGTTTTTCTTTAAGAAAAATACATTTTACATTTTCTCTTTCCATCCCTGGGAAACACCTAAAATCAACAATTTTACCATCACTACAATCATCCACTATAATAACTTGAAATGAGGGCAAATCTGGAATCGAATTTAAACAACGTTGCAAAAGTTCTGGTACATTATAATGAGGGATAATTATAGAATACAAAATATTAACTTTTTCCATCTATTTTTGATTGATTATTTACTAATATATAAGAAGGACCTAATATAAATATAAACATTTCAGATATCCAAAAAGGATATGAGCGTTGAATAAATGCAATCACAAACAATAAAAATGCTCCAATCATAAAATACCTATTCTCTTTAAATAGATACAACATATAGAAATAAAAGAAGAAAACAAAGAAAATTGACAACATACCAAACTCTATTAAATACATTTTATATCCGCTACCACCACCATACATTGCAATCAATTTATCAAATTTATCATGTGACAATCCTAAAAGATATTCATACAAACTAAGATTATTGGAAATATAATCTGTTAAATATTGAGAAACTCTATTGTCACCTTTAATAGTACCAGCATCTTCATCATAAACTAATCTTTTTAGTACATATTCATATATTATATTATCACTAGATAAAATATCAACCAATAATACATAAGAATAATACAAAGAGAATCCAACAATTATTATTAAAAGCATTTTTTTTGCACTAAAGTCCGTAATATAGTTTATAAGCCATCCGAATAACAACAACAAATACCCTGCTAATGACAATGTAAATAATAGGTTAATAATCAACAGAATGACATATTTATTACGCATATCATATTTTAGAAAATAGAGCAAAAAAGAAATTATCATCCCTACATGTCCAGGTTCACAAAAAATACTATGAAATCTAACACCATAACTACCATGTAATGTAAAAATATAATTATTATATACGTATATATCCATATTACCATATTGGATAATTCCTAAACTTGGTAATTTTATTCCTAATAATAACAAAATATGAAATCCTAAAGATATAGTTAACAATATAGCAAACCATTTATACAAAATATCAAAAAAAGATGCGCGTTCTAAATCAGTACATGAAAATATAGAAATGACAGATAATATAAGAAATATATGTGAAATAATAGAAAAAAAACTACAATTTGTATGAGATATAGCTGCAATCAGCAGTAGAACAATCAATATCAAATATTTGCGTTTTACACAAAATGCTGCATTCGATTTATAATAATAAAAACTTAAAAAAACAATAGCATAAAATATCCCAGCTTTAATATGCCAAAAAAACCAAGGTTGCAATGAAGATATAAAAGAAAAAAACAGAACTATAAACAAAAAAAGTCTTTTCGACTGCATCTTTTCTCTCATTATAAGGCCATCCATTTTTTCGGAAAAATATTAGGTCGTTTCAAATTTGTTCTTACCCACTTTTGGGGATAAATGACAAAAGGATTATTTTTATTCAAATAAGCTCCCCAAAAAGAAAAAGTACTATTCGCTATAATATTTGCAGAACATTGACTCATCAAATACATATCCCAAAAACTATTCTGTCCCTTATTCCAATCAACAAAATAAACTTTATTAAAAGTAAAGTTCTGCTTAACCCAATCAATATCATCTGAAAAAACAAAAAATACAGGTTCCGAAATTTTTTCTTCCACTTTTCTTATAGAATTTAGATAATACTGAACAGTACAAACTTCTCCAAATATTTTTTTAAATTGTGGGAGCATATAGTCCCCTCGTCGAAAATGAATTGCCACAGAATTACATCTCGAAATTTCGCCTAATAGCCATGTATTTTTTTCAGATATGACTAAATCTTTTCTATATGAAATATTAATTCCACTAAAAAAACATTGATCTTGCCAATATCCTACAAACATTGTTCTATTCATTTCAAAATCATCATCTTTAGAAACTCCACAGCTAAAACATTTATATATAATGCGTAAATATTGTCCATACAGATTAATCCATCTAGTAGAACGAGGCAATTTAACATCAAAAAAATGCTCTATTATAATTCCCCCATGCTTTTTTAACCATTTCTTATTATAATATCCATATATCTTCTCATTCGGGAATTCATTCAATAAATAACGATAAAAGCAATATTGAAACAGCTGATTCCCTAATCCAGCCGTAAAAGACACTAATTTCATAAAAACACATTATTAATTCAATAATTATAATTTTTTAAGCATAATCTTTTTCACAAAATCAAACAATTTTCTTTTTAAAAGAAAATACTGTTTACACATATAATAATGACACAAATAAAAAAAAGGCATATCAAAATGGATAAATTCTTTTTTAGTCAACAATTTATTATACAGGATATTATAAGCATCAATGGTTGTTTCAATACTAAAATTTTCCAATGTTGTTTCACGTGCTTTTAGTCCTAATTGCAATCTCATTTCTTCGTCCTTTGCTAATTTATTACATAGAACAGAAATATCTTCCTTGTTATTGGCTATTAACGAATTGTATCCATGTATCAAGCGTTCTTTTGGAGCTTCAGGTCCATAATAGATGACAGGTTTCTGTAGTAACATAGCTTCACCTAAAGTACCATCTATCGAAGAATATGCTTTCAAAGGTAGATAATACAAGAAAACATCAAAACTATTCAATACTTTAATCCATTCTTCATACCTAAGATTATCTATAAGTTTAACGCTATACTTTTTTCTTTTATTTATCTCTCGGATAATCCATTGTTTCTTTCCACCTCCTACTATAATAAAAGACTTTGGATAATTTATTTTATCAAAAACATCAAACATATCCTTTGGACATTTATTGAGAGAACTGCCTCGTCCATAAATAATTTGATTAGTTTTAACATAAGGCGTATTTTCTCTAACCTTATCTATGATTTCTAACAAATCCCACCCAAACCCAAAATATATCATTGACTTTTTTGAATTAGGAATAAATTGGAATAAAGCATCATTGTATGCAGCTTTATCTATAAAGACTAAATGGTTTGAATAACGAATTTCGCAAGGAGATAACAATAATGATTTACAAGAAGGTTTTTGGCATATTGTAGTAAGTATAGGAAACCTCCACTCATACTTGCACATTTCTTTTATTAAGTCCTCAAAAAGGCAATTTCCATTAGCCTTAAACCAATGAATCAAATCGAACTTTTTCCTTTGAAAAAAGCTCAAAATGTCATTTCCTTTTCCTACTATTATTTTACCCTCTAACGTTCTCTCATTTCTGATAATATTTCTACAAAATATAACATAATCTTTTATTTCAGGATTATTTTTTATTAAACTCATCAATGCAATTGTCGCCCCTCCCCCCACATTAAATGTCTCAATGCAAAAAATGATCTTATAACTCATAAAAAAATCTTATTTCTTGATATCTTTTACTAGAATTCTAATTAAATATCTCCCTTAATTTAAACTTTTAAACGACAATTATCAATCAGCTTCATATACCATTTCTCCAAATGCTTCATGCGCAAATAATCTATGACTGTGCAAACGACATATACCATCAACACACTATATATAGCATGAAGTACCATGGTACTTGTACCATATTGGCCCACGTTGTTGAGAATGTCCTGCCACAGCCACTGTCGCATAATATCGCTATTTGCATGAATCAGAAGCACCCCAAAAGTACTTGCCCCAATCATATTGATCAGTTTGCTATATCCTATCTTTAAATCTTTGAAAAACATAAACGAGCAAAAAGCAGTAACCATGGCCATAAAATGGTTACTATCAGCCACAAACCAAAACACAGGTATATTTTTATCAACAAAGACAGTGGACAACCACGCCATGAACACCACGCTTGCCATAGAAATCAATATAGACAACAAGGTCAGCCATCCCCAACTCCTATTAGAGAGCCTTATGGGAAATCCATAAAGACGAATATAAGAAGCTATGAAATACAACAAGACAAACCATGAGACATAATTTACTCCCAAAGTAATCTTAGGTATAGTACCTATCACACTATACACCAACAGACAAAGAAGAACAAGCCGTAAATGCAGTTTGGAGTCCATGCTCTGAACTAAAAGGTTTAAAAAAGGAATCAGCAGATAAAACACCATGAAACATGCTACAAAATTTCCACCAAAACCCTGTATGGGTATTAAGACATAAAAAACAGTACTGAAAGAAGGACGGGCATATCCCGTAAGCAGAAAAATACCTGTAATAACAATGTTATAGAAATAAACCTCAAGCAGCAGCTTCATGAACTTCCGTAAACTGATATGGGATTTACACATAAAATAACCGGTAATCATCACAAAACAATTGATACCTGTTTTCCCCCACATTCCGAACAAATAGAGGAACAGGGAGTGGACATGAAGCGGATTTTCTTCCATTACGGGCATTAGTCCTGAATTGACAACATAATAATGGGCTACAATAAGCAGCATCACAATGATCCGATAAAGTTCCAGATTAGAGTTTCGCTCCTTGTGAGACGATACTGATTCTGCAACCGATGAAGATTTGGAATAGATGGGTGGGGTAATAATACTTTCATTATCAAGCAATTACACGGTTTGCGTGTTGTTTTTTAGCATAAAATATTAACTAAACCAAGTAACAAACTAAATAGTTCCATTATCCACCCTGACCTCAACTCCTGTAATACTACAAGCACCATCAGACAGTAGAAATGCTACAGTTTCTGCCACTGAACGGACCGAAGTCGCAGCCTTCATCGAAGTGCGTTTATAAATACGATTCTTCTGCTCTTCGGTAAGTGTTGCACTCATAGCCGTTTCCATAAAACCGGGAACCACCACATTACTGCGTATTCCCAGCTCCCCCCACTCTCTCGCCGTATCCTTGGAGAAAGCTTCAAGTGCACCTTTACTGGATGCATACATGGCCAGCCCTTTATAGCCGGTATGTGCTGAAATAGAGGAAATATGAACAATACTTCCTTTGGTATGATGAAGCAGCATATTACGTAAAACGTATTTGGTTATCATCATCGGAGTAAAAACATTGACCGAATACATGGATTGCAATCTGTCCAGTTTCAAGTTCGTAACAATATCATCATAAGCCATTGCGGCATTGTTGACATAACCATGAAGCTGAATCCTATTATTTACAAAGTCCTTGAACACATTTCTGTGCACATTCTCACTATCACCCAAGTCTATACTTTTAAAGAAAAGTTTATTGTCAAACTCTGATTCCAGCTTTTTAAACTCATCCGTATAAGAACGGGCTACACCATATACGGTATGTCCTTGCTCCAATAGTACCCTACATATCTCAAGGCCTACTCCACGCGAACATCCTGTCACTAAATAGTTCATAATCTTTTTAATTTTCCGGTTCTTGTTAAAGCAAAAGACTCTACAAACTTTATCCTACGGGGAATCTTGAAATCCTGCAATTTATTCTTGAGTTGACAACGGATATCAAGCTCTTTCAACAGAACACCTTCCTCCAACTGGATATCAGCACAAAGCACATTACCCAAAACGGAGTTGAACTTCCCATAGACCAGTGACTGACGGATACCGTCAATGGCATTAATGACAACCTCCACTTCTCCGGGATTGACTTTATATCCCCCTACATTTATCAGTTCATTCTTGCGGCTTTTAAACCTAAAGATACCCTCCTGCCGGTCCACCCATTCTATCAGATCATTTGAATGGTAATAATCTCCATCAAAACTAAAACTTTCCGACCGTCCCAGCAATGAACGGTGAATAAGCAACTCATCATCCACAACCATAAATTTATCCCGTATGGAGGCAGGTATCTGAAAACAATCACCCTTTGCCGCAAACAAGGAACCCGCCTCTGTAGAAGCGTATATATTATTTATCTTAGCCAGAGGAAATATGTCATGTATAACATCAAAAAGATGCCGGTCACTTTTCTCCCCCCCAAAAGTAATCCGCTGTACAGAAGAATATTCTTTTTCAAAGGGTAATAACAGTCTGTAGAAAGTAGGAGTAGCTGAAATGTGAGTCACAGAATACTTCTCTATCAGGCTATAGACCTCATTTCGGGCAAGACCAAACACATTTACCAAAGTATTCTGGTTTTCAAAGGCTTGAAAGAACACTTGCAGTCCTGCCATGTGTGTAGGATTATAGGCATAGGCCCAAACCTGCCATTGATATCTTTCGGCACAACGCACCGAACGGGTAAGTCCCTGTACACTATGAATGACCTTTTTGGGCTGTCCGGTTGTTCCCGAAGTAAATATCGTAATTTCAGAAGCGGATTGCTGTAAAGCCTTAACCACCTCATCCATTGATGAGAATTTTTGTGTCCGGAGTTTCTCTATGACATTAATCTTTTCTTCATTTATCCCACCCAGTTCGGACAGGCTCAGATCAGAATCAAGCAATACCAAAGGCTTATTATTGACCAATGCTTTTATCAAGTTGGAAAAATACTTGAAAAGATCATGCGTCTTTAATAAAGGAACATAGTCGTCCATACATACAGCCTTTAAAAGGTCCGCATAGCTATATGACTGCTCTCCATTGTATAAAAACATAGTCATACCGTTTTTATTTTTCCAACTTTGCAAGAACTTCTCCAATAGTGTTCACAAGACCATCCTCAAAAATGTCAATATCAAACTCATCCTCAATGCGGACTGTCAGTTCTGCAAGATCAAATGAGGTCAAGTCCAAATCATTACGCAGATTGTCGTTTACATTAAGGCTTGATACTGCCGGCAATTCTTTTGTAGCACGAATTTTATTTATGATAGCCAATACTTTTTCTTTCATTTCTTTATAATTTGGTTTCTAATTTTTTATAATCTTTTGAACGAGGAATTAATCTTTTAAGTGGATTTCCAGTATATATCATATTGGATTTACAATTCATTTGAACCAACGACATTGCACCTATGGCAACCCCTTCCTCCAAAATAACTCCAGGCAGTATTGTTGCTCCACATCCTATTATTACATGTTTTTCCAAGACAACAGAAGCATCAGTAACATTTGTGAAGTTCCTAGGAACCATTGGATTTGTCATATATTTGCCTGAATAATCATCACTACTGGAATATATGCTTACACGACCCGATATGGAACAATAATCTGATATGATAATATTACCATTTCCAATCAATGATGAATAACACGCAATATGAACATAATTACCTACCTCTATTAAGGAACCAGCTGATAATATACAAAAATCGTCAATACGAACATGATCACCTATGATTATATTCTCCGGACGATAAAACCTTGCATATCTACTAATCAAAACATTAGTCCCATACGATTTAAAACCTATTGATAGTAATTCTTCTTCTGAATAAAAAGATGTCATTTCCTAATACAATTTAATATACGATATATGTTTTCTTGATTCAACGCATGGTGCATCGGCAGGCAAATCACACAGTCAGCCATCTTATGCGCGTTAGGAAGATTTTCAGGTCCGGCACTCTGTAATCCTTTATAAGTAGAGAACGTACTTATCAACGGATAGAAATACCTGCGTCCCAACACATTCTGTTCTTTCATCCTGCAATAAAGTTCATCGCGGGTCATGCCATATTTCTCTGCATCTATAAAAATGGGGAAATATGAATAGTTGTGCTTCACGCCCGGCATATCATCAAAGAATGTGACACCGTCCACCCCACGCAACGCTTCACGGTACTTTATGGCAACCTGACGGCGTGCAGCAATGGCGGAATCCACCTGCCTCAGATTCAGCAGTCCGTAGGCGGCACGCATTTCGTCCATTTTACTGTTGATACCCGGAGCCACCACGGTCACCTCATCGGCAAAGCCAAAGTTCTTCAGATAGTCTATACGTTTCTTGGCCTGTTCATCGTGCATCACCAAAGCACCACCCTCTACCGTATTATAAACCTTGGTGGCATGGAAACTGAGTGTGGACATATCCCCCGCATTCAGAATGCTTTCACCGTTTACTTCCACACCAAACGCATGGGCCGCGTCATAAATGACTTTCAAGCCATACTTGTCGGCTATCTCCTGAATACGCACGGTATCACAGGGCTTTCCATACACATGAACCGGCATGATGGCCGTCGTTCTGGGTGTAATGGCAGCCTCTATCTTGTCCGGATCCATATTACCTGTAGACGGGTCTATATCCACGAAGACCGGAGTGATGCCGTTCCACCAGAGGGCATGGGTGGTAGCCACAAAACTATAAGGGGTGGTTATCACCTCGCCCGTTATCCTCAAAGCCTGCAAGGCGGTTATCAATGGCAGTGTCCCATTGGTGAAAAGACTGATAAAAGGCACTTTCAGATAAGCAGCCAGTTCCTTTTCCAGTTGCTTGTGAAAAGAGCCGTTGTTGGTTATCCACTTGCTCGCCCAAATCTCCTTGAGCATGGCGTGAAACGCATCAAGGTCCGGCAGTAACGGAGACGTTACCGTGATCAAACTTTTATCCATATCAAGTTTTTTAAGATTTATCTTTTTGAGAATAATGAGAACAGTTCCTGTAGTTCCTGAAAGCGGAGAAGCCTTGTTACAGCCAGATAAAAACCACTGCCCAAAAGGATGCCGCCCAGCAACTGGACATACAGATTCGCCGTCATCCACTGAAGGGAAAGCACAAGGACAAACATCAGCAAGGAAACCGCCAGAGTGGGAAACAAGTCGCGCATCTGCGTGGTAAAACCGACTTGTATCAGCTTTCCTGTATAAAAGGTATTGATGGCCAGGCAAAGAAGGGAACTTGCCACTCCCCCAAGGCACATGGCTTTCAAGCCAAGAGGAATGGTCAGGCAAAGGATGCTGACCCCTATCGCCTTCTTGATAATTTCCAACCGAAAGAAAAGATCGGAACGTCCCTGTACCTGTAACAGGTTCAGGTTGATGGCATGAATAGGATACCACATCATCGAGAAACAGATGATTTGGAGCAGGGCCGCACAGAACATCCATTTCTCGCCCAGCACAATCCGGACAAACGGGAAGGAGACCGCTGCAAGTCCTGTCATAAGAGGAAAGACCACATAAGCGGACAACTTGAGAAACTTACGATAGACTCCACGCAACCTGTCAATATCATTCTGTATGCTGCAAAGCACAGGATAAGTCACACGTTGCAGTATCCCTGTAATATTGGAAGAGGGGAAAACAGAGAATTGCTGGGCACGTGTATAATGTCCCAAATCACCGGCGGAAAAGACCTTGCCTATGATAATGGGATAAATATTGTTGTAAGTGGTATCCAACAGACCGGACGCCAACAGTTTGGAGCCAAAGGAGAACAATTCCCTGAAAGATTTCCAGGAATAGGTCCTCATGGGCTTCCATTTTGAAAAGATCCATAATAATAAGGTGTTTATCCCCAGATTGACCAGTTGCTGGCATACCAATGCCCATACGCCAAATCCTGTATAAGCCAATATGATACCTGCCATGCCGGAGATAACAGCAGCAATCAAGGATGCCTTTGCTTGGGTCTTGAAATCTATTTTTACCGTCAGCAGTGCTCGTTGGACTACGGCCAGTGAGTTAAAGATGATACCCAGGCATACCACCCTCATCACCAAGGAAAGTTCGGGCAACCCATAAAAATCCGCCACCCAAGGCGCGGAAATATAGAATAACAGATAAAGCGCAAGACCGACAGCTATATTGAAATAAAACACAGTGGAATTGTCTACTTCTGTCCGGTTTTGTTTACGTATCAAGGCCTGGGAAAATCCACTGTCTATCAATGATTGGGAAACAGCCAAGAAGATGGCCAGCATTCCGACAAGGCCGTAATCCTCCGGAGTCAGCAGTCTGGCCATGATAATCATGATGACAAACTGAATGCCTTGCACGGAAAAGCGTTCTATCGAACTCCAAAGAACACCCTTTGTCGCTATTTGTTTTAGGGAATCGGACATATAATTGTCATTCAGTTAAGTAGAGAATATAATATGTATCCTAGTCCACCTTCTCAAACGGAAAAGCATGAAGATAGCTGATAGCCACTGTCATATTTCCAAAAGCAAACACCAGCCTTGTATTGCGATGCAGACGCATAATGCACCCCTCCTTCCCCTGAAAAACGCCACCGGTAATCCGGATGCGTTGTTTCTTCTGAAGATAATCCTCCAAAGGACGGCTCATCAACTCGATATTGTAAGGCATGGATTCATATAGATAAATGAATTCCTCCATCTGACGCTGGGGAATGACCGCTGCACGGTGTGTGTTATAATCCGTCACCAGATACTGGCGAGGGAGCATGGCAGACAAGATGCGCTGAAGTTGCTCCAAAGGAGCGCACACAAATAACCAACCGCTACCTTGTACTTCCTTTTCGTCCGTCAAAGCATTGAGCAGTGAAGCAGAGCCGGTGGAAAAGGCTTCCTTCACTATTTTAGCGGACTCACGGTGGGCGGCATACTCTTGTTTGGTATAATCACACTGTTCGAAACGTTTCCGATGGCCTGCCTCGGTATATGAAAATATGTTGAAACAGAAATAACATTCCTCGATAACCCCTTCCGAACTACGGAGTTTTACAGCTTTTCTGCCACTGAAAACTGCAATATAACGCTTCAGTTCCTTATAAGAAAGATACATATAGTACCACGAGAGTTCAGGGTGTTCTTTCCCTATTCCAGCCTGCGGCTTGATTCCTGCATTTGACCCCGGGTCTGAAACTGAAGCGATTGAACTGCTGAGCAGTAACTTAGGCGCTTCGTTCGTTATGTCTTGATTGCTATTCGTTGTTCCCATCAAAACATTACATTTTATCATTCCTTTATTTGAAAAAGAGGAACAGATTTGTTTTCAGATATCCTCTATATTTTGGGGTTCTCTTCGTAAGAGAACCCCAAAACCATGTTAAACGTCTGATAATTGGAAGTTTGCTGATTTTATCACATGATGTTTTGGTAAACAAAGTGCGCCTATTTACAACTTTTTCCTATTTTTTCAACGCAAAAAATTGCGTTTAAAGCAAATATGGGCTATATTTGCACAAAAATGGGGTTCTCTTACGAAGAGATCCCCATTTTTTATTATACCTAATATGCGAAAAAACACCTCTCTATAAGCCTATTATGCAATAATTCATCACAGCAACAAATCTATTCTTCCTATTATCTTTCTTTTTGCAAGAGAGAAGTAAAAGAAAAGTAAAAATGGAAGACACGAACAGTGTCTTAGAATAAAAAGCGAACTGTACAGCTTTTCTTTTCTGTACAGTCCGCTTGTATGCGTTTTGTCTGCCATCCTCTTGCAAGAATTCACCCGGTCACCCATTCTGCGTCATGATACTTTCTGGCAAACTGCTTCCAGCCGGGGAAACAGATAAACCGTTTCGAGGGGACAGAGGATAAATTTTCACCGTAAATAATTGATTCATAATTATATATAGTAAGAAAAATAAAAGATTGCAACTCGTCAAGGTGTTTACTGATGTACCTGTGAGCCACTTTGGTGTGAGACGCTTATTCTTCGTCAGCAAACATCGGATCCCATGCCGGAAGTAGTTCACATGAAAGATATATAATCATCAGATCCTATCATTATTATGACAGGTGGGCTACTCTGCTTTTTTCTTTATCTTATATCCCAGCATAGCAATTGTGATACTCATCAGGGGGCTGATAATGTTAAAGAATGCGTAAGGCAAGTACACAATGGTGGGAACACTAAGGATAGTAGCCTGTGTCATGCCGCATGTATTCCAGGGTATCAATGGCGAAGTGACTGTAACGGAATCTTCCGTCGTGCGGCTCAGCAGTTTGCTCTCATAACCGTTTGCACTATAGATGTCTTTAAACATATTACCCGTCAGGATAATGGATATATATTGATCTGCTGTAGCAAGATTCAGGAACAAGCCCGATGCAACTGTGGATGACACCATTCCTGCCCGCTTTTTCGTAAAACGTACAAAGACAGAAGTGATACTGCCGAGCATTCCTCCGGCTGTCATCGCTCCTCCGAAACACATGGCGCAGATAATTAGCCAGATGGTATTCATCATACCCGCCATTCCGCGAGTAGATATCAGTTCGTTTATTTCCGCATTACCGGTTTCCAATTGGGTTCCACCATAAAGCATTCCCATTCCTCCTTTGAACAAGGCGGCAATCCCCTCGGCTTCTTGTCCGGCGATTTCGCATAATAGTCCGGGCTGGAAAATCAAGGCAAAGACAGTAGCCAAAGCCGTAGAAACAAATAGAGTGATGATGGAAGGCACTTTACGCGCAATCAGTATTGCTGTGACAACGGGGACAATCATCAACCACCATGAAAGATGGAACTTATCACTCAATATACGGGTGTATTCGGCGATATGACCGGTATCAGTGGCTTCATGTGACAATCCGGCTATGGTAAAGATTATCAAAGTGATGACAAGTGATGGAACGGTAGTAATCATCAAGTAACGGATGTGAGTGAACAGCGGTGTATCCGTTACGGACGATGCCAGAATGGTGGTATCCGAAAGCGGAGAAACTTTATCACCGAAATAGGCTCCGGAGATAATCGCACCTGCAATCCAACCTTCACTGAAACCTTGCGCCTTCCCTATTCCCATCAGTGCGATGCCGATAGTGGCGATGGTAGTCCATGAGCTGCCTGTCATGACAGATACTACCGCACAAATAATGCAAGTGGATACCAGGAAAAAATGAGGATGAATAACCTGTATGCCGTAATATATTAATGTAGGGACTACACCGCTGACCATCCATGCTCCGGACAAAGCTCCGATAACCAGCAAGATAATAAGTGCGGTACTAACCCCGGCTATATTATTGGTGACAGCCAGTTCGAAGTCCTTCCACGGACGGCGGAATCCCGCCATGCCTGTCAGCACACAAACTGCTGTAGCCACTAGCAGACAGACTTGGCTGCCACCGGACAAAGCATCGCTTCCAAATGTACGGATAGTGACAAACAATAATAAAACAAGTACGAATACGGGTAAAAGGGATACTAACGGAGAAGGGATTTTGTTATCTTTCATTCTTTTTTTATTCAATTTTTATTCAAAATGTAAATAGAACTATCAATTTGGTTGTCAGCGTGCAAAGTTCGGAATATTTTTTGAGTTCTAAAAGTCAATCGGCGGTATTTAAAGACTTTTTTTGTATTTGTAGGTAAACCTTTTTGCAAAGGGGGCGTTATTAGTTCAAATTATAACCTAAAACTTAACAAATATGAATAAATTGGTTGGTGGCTTAGGCTACGCTGTAAAAAAATGGTGGATGTCCCTGTTGCTGGGCTTGCTCTACATTCTGGTAGCGCTATGTTTATTGTTCGCTCCTGTGAGCAGTTATGTGGCACTGAGTGTCATCTTCAGTATCTCGATCCTGGTCAGTGGCATTCTGGAAATTTTTTTTGCTGTCGGAAACAAAAAAACAATCAGCAGTTGGGGATGGTATCTTGCCGAAGGCATTATTGATTTGCTGATAGGTATTTATTTGGTATTCTATCCGTTGGTCAGCAT
>BLLV01000250.1 GCA_011959205.1 Bacteroidaceae bacterium | reverse complement strand
GAGTAGTTGTTGCTCGCTACTGATTGTGCTGTAATCAGCACCACTCCAAGCTCGATGCGCGGCGATATCCATTCCTTCGGCAAGACGTAGCGGCTTCTCAGGGAATGGATTGCTTGGATCGATTCCTAAGCCGCGATCCGCGAATGACGCATCTCCGTCGGAGCTCTCATAATGTCCGAATTGTAGTTTTGTTCCATTCATTCCATGAGGTAAGTCTTCCCTAAAGACGGCTGAACCTGAAGGCATAAACAACATCTGACTGTCTATCTTGTTCGTGATAGCAACATCTAGTTGACCATCAAGATCAATATCGCCCCAAACTGCTTGTAAGACATTGCTTGATGGGTCATCCTCTAACGTACTCCATGTTGCTTTAATCTCGGTTTCCCAATCTTCTGGTGTTGCTACATAGAAATCGATCCCACTCCTGTTCAGCAATAGTTCAACAGTTTCTTCTCTCTGGAATTCTTCATTGGTTCGAATTCCAGCAACGATCAGATCTAGGAAACCATCGTTGTTCCAATCACCCCATTCGGCTGAATGTACCCGTTCAAAAGCTGGTAGATCAAATGAGCTTGTAAAGTGGTGATCACCATTGTCGTCGATTTCGTTGATCAATATTTGTGATTCTCCATTGCCCATTTCGTCGTAGCTGTACACCAATAAATCGAGATCACCATCGTTATCGATATCTCCCCATTGTGTGTTTCCCTCCCAGTTTCTAGTTATTCCTGTATATAGTTCTCGATCTAGTACTGGTATTAGAAGATCATTCGAGCCCAGGATATCCATGGCTGTGATGGTGGTTCCTGTACGTAGGTTCGCAACGTCAATGATTTCAAATGGTTTATTGGCTTGAGCCCATTCGAGGATTACGGAGAGATCACCGGCATTTTGTTCATAGGTCGCCTGAATTGGTGAATCTCCTGTTGCAGTTAGCGTTGTTGCTTGGTCCTGAGGCGCTTCATTTTTGTAGGTTAGTTCAATACGCCCGCTCGGTGCGTTGCTTTGAATTGTGAATAGGAGTGATTCGTACCCAGCTGCTCTCTTC
>BLLV01000249.1 GCA_011959205.1 Bacteroidaceae bacterium | reverse complement strand
GTATTAGATTTAAGGTTAACAAAGGTTGGAGCAAGGCGTTGCTCCTTTTTTTATGCCTGTAGTTTTCTTTATGATTATCTTCCATAAACTATCCCAAAAGAAAATAAATACAATTTTACAAAAACATCTCAAGTTGTTAACAAGGTTCGATATACTTATAAAGCATGTTATAAAATAGTGCAATACGAAATTATATCTTGCTGTTTTAAATAAAATCCGTATATTTGCATTGTGTTTTTCATAGTATTAGATTTAAGGTTAACAAAAGATTGGCTGTCTGGGATAGATAGCCTTTTTTTATGCTCCTTATTCAAGTAAGCACTTCCATATAAAAGTGAAAGACCTCCTCATCACTGAGAAGGCCCCTCGTATTTTTAACAAAAACTTTAAAGAGAATTTTTTTTCTATTTTCGATTCCACCATACTCGTTGATCACGAGTGTCATTACCATTTAAGTCTGCCTTTACAGCTACCTCATAATTTTCCCGGTTACCAAGATAAATTTCACTATCGTATTGATGACGGTAAGGAACATGGCTAATTGTAGTACAGACCGGACCCACTTCCAGTTTCGGAACATCAAAGCGGCGCCAATCCGACCATGCTTCAAAACCATCAGCCATAAAGCCACTGATCCAACGTTGAATCGCAATTTTATTTATCTTTTCCGCATCAGTACCTGTATAAGCCACAGCTTCCTGCGCCAGATATTCATCAGCTCCTTCAGCCCCCCATTGTTCAAACGATGCTTTCACACCTGCAACATATAAAGTGGCAGGATCTGCCTGAATCCATCCACGCTGAGCCGCTTCTGCCTCAATGAGTAACATACGAGCAGCGGTAATGATGGGAAAAGTAGAAGTAACCTGAGTCAGTGAGGGATGATAGAAGCAACAAGTCTTATTATATTTATTCAAATCAGAAGCTTCTATACCCAAAGGAATCCCCTGATACTTATCGAAATTTTTCAAATCTTCATCTGTCACACCAGCTTCTGCCTGCGTCTTGCCAAAAGGAATCAATGAACAAGTAGCAAACAAACGATTATCTTTCAATTCTTTCAATAAATCTACATAATATGCATTAGGTACAAAATTACTATTATTATTTACACCATTATAATACAAATATCCCACCGTGTTAGCCTCGAAACGATAATTCAAATTATAGGCATTGTCTTCAATAGCTCCATCGGCATAAGCTTGTGCAAAGCGCTCACGCCCCTGAGCTGGATCCACATCGGCCAACTTGATAGCAAGCATCATACGAGTGGAAGCATTCAGTTTCTTCCATGCACGGACATCACCATCAAACAAAATATCGGCACTGCTCAGTGAACCGTTTTCATCAAATTGTTTATAAGCTTCTCTCAAATCGGCATCCAGCTTGGCATAAATCGTTTCCTGAGAATCGAATACCGGAGTAAAATTATCATCATCTGCCTGAAATGCTTCTGTATAAGGAAGCGGTCCTAATGCATCAGTAAGATGCATATAGATGAATCCCATCAAGGTACGTGACACAGCAATCTGATTATTACTATCACCTAATGAAAGAATAGGCGCCTTATTTCTTTCCGCCTCATCATTATTGAATTGAATAATCTTATAACACTCTTTCAATGGATAAAGATAATAAGTATTTGTACCCATAGTAGGTCCGGCAAAAGCTCCATACTGATTGTTATTCTTCTCTGACATATAGCCCGGATACATCTGTGTCCAAGGATAGTAATAATTAGAGTTTAGAGAAAAGTATTTAATATATGTACAAGCATGAGTAAACAACATGCCGGTGTTAGCTTCAGACGGTTCATTGGGATCTTTGTTGATATCACCAAAGTCAGTCATATCACATGCGGTTAAAGCCGCTACAATTCCCAAAGATAAGAATAATGATTTAATATGTTTCATGACAATTTTTCATTTATAGTTTAAAAAGCAAGATTAACAGTAAAACCTACCGAACGAGTTGCCGCAGCATTACCACCTTCGAAATACCCCATACCCATTTCGGATGCATCCACATTAGGACAAGCCGAATAAATCAACCACGGATTGGAAGCGTTAATAGCCACACTGGCACGACTCAGACCTATTTTCAATTTCTGCAAAGCTTGTGAAGGAACAGTGTAAGACAAAGAAACTTCACGAAGTTTCACATAGGTACGGTCGTATACCCATTCTTCCCAAACATTGGAAGCTGTAGTATAATACAACTTAGCATTAACATATGTATCCACCTTGTTACCTTCTTTATCCACACCAACCATGTGAATACCACCGCCTTTACTTACCGGTTCACGTACATTAATTCCCCGGTCATTTATTTCAGCTGTCTTGTTCAAAATACCACTGCTGCTTCCCCACATATTGGTATATGACACAATCTGGCCTCCTACAGAGAAATCAATATTAGCCGACAAGCGGAAGTTCTTAAAACTAATACTGGTATTGAAGCCACCGGTAAAGTCCGGATGGAAATTGCCCAATTCGTCCAATGTATTCTGATTGTAAGTCGGCACATACTCACCACCATACAATGCCTTTTGAGATTCACCCAACTTTTTGAAAATAATATTGCCTCTGTCATCACGTTCCCAAGTATTACCAGTAATTACACCCAACGACTTTCCTACCATAGCATAATTGTACAAACGAGTTGAGAATGAAGTCCAATAGATAGAATAAGAATCCACTCCGTCAGCCAATTTAATCAATTTGTTGCTATTCTTGGCAATATTGAAGTTCATTTCCCACTTCCAATTTTTAGTAGAGACAGGCATACCCCCTAAACTCAACTCAACACCACGGTTACGAATCAAACCGGCATTCATTTTACGAGTAGAATAGCCCGACTGCGGAGCCGAAGTCACAGAAATAATCTGATTTTTGTCATCGCGAGTATAAAAATTGAAATCGCCCCACAAACGGTTGTTAAACAAACGGAACTCTGTACCTATTTCATAAGAGGTAGAAATAGACGGTTCTATATTATAGTTCTTCTGAGAAGTAGGTTCGTACATCGTGGCATGCGAGCCATAGCTGGTACTCAACGAATAAGTCGGATAAATGTTATACGCACTCAACGTAGTACCTACCTGTGCCGCACTGGCACGCAGTTTCCAGAAGTTCAGCCAATCTGCATTTATCCAATTATGAGCCAACACAGAAGCCGAAAGGCCACCATACCAATAACTATTGTGATTGGGACTCAGTGTAGAGGACATATCGTTACGAATAGAAGCATCCAAGAAATAAGTATCATCCCAACCAACAGTAGCCGTAGCATAAACACTGCGTTCCTTATAGTGCGTCTTTTCATTGTAAGCCTTAGCAATGGTACCCGACGAAGCTGCCAAATTATAATAATTATCCAAAGACAAATCATAATCAGTGTTTGTGTATGCATACAGATTATCGTATGTATAATCGCGAGCTTCAGCAAAAACAGCAGCATCAACTGTCAATTTCTCATTAAGAAAAACCTGCCCCCAAGTCAAACGTCCTTGTACAGTAAGATCAATCAAACTATTCTGGTCCTGACGATAATTGGACTGGAAATTAATAGATCCAGAAGGGCGTTCACGTTCCAACTTGTAATTTCGAATATTACCGTTCACACGGACTCCCGCTTTCAAATTATAAGGAAGATCGACAGATACATCACCACTAAACACATTCCACTGATAAATTGTGCGATGGTTGTACTCATGAAACAAAGCATACGGGTTATCATGGAAAGCGGCACGCTGGTTGTTCACACTGTTGATATTCCAACTTCTCCAAGAACCATCCGGACGCGCATAATCCTTATAATCTTTCAGGTTGACATTTGTTTGTCCCCATTGAGTATATTCCTGCAATACAGTACGTGCACCACTATATCCACTCTCGGCCGCATTATGATTTTGACGATAGGTGTATTTGTAATCTAAAGACACGTTCATCCACGGTGTCGGTTTAAAATTGGTCTTGAATCCCAAGAAACGACGAATGGCATCCGAATTGGGCTGTACACCAGTACGATAACTATTGGTAAAAGAAACACGGGTATTAAAATCTTTCACACTTTTTGAAAATGACACGTTTGTCGTATTGGTCACACCAGTCTGATAAAGATCTGCCAAATCCAGCCCATGCTGCCACACAGCCGGCTTACCATAATGGCTACTGGTTTCGTCAAGTGCCAATGGGGTTGCATATTTCACAGACGGATCGTATGCAGCTCCCCAAGAAGTATCTTCATTATAATCGTATATATATGCCCCTTGCAAACCAGGTATGCTTCCGCTATATAGTTCATAAATATCCTGTGCCCGGTTACCTTTTTCCGTAGCACCATATCCGCCACCACCATATAATTTCTGCATATTAAAATGATTGTAATAAGTTTCGGCCTGTAATGTATGACTTACTTCCAACAATCCCTTTTCATTCTTTCCACCTTTTGTAGTAATAATGATAGCACCAGCACCACCACGTGATCCATAAAGAGCCGTAGCAGCAGGGCCTTTCAGCACATTGATACTTTCTACATCATCCATATTGATTGAATTCTTATTGGCGATAGTACCATCCACCACATAAATAGGTTCATTAGCAGGATTGTCCGATTGTGAACCAGACGGAATAGATCCTGACCCACGCAAAATAATCGTACCTGCATCAAATCCGGCACTGGCACCACCGATAAATCGTGCGCCCGACACCTTACCTGCCATGGCATTACCCAAATCTGTCTGACGGGAAATGGTCAAATCTTCTCCTGCCACTTTTTGCGTAGAATATCCCAAAGCTTTCTGTTTACGATTCAACCCTTGAGCAGTCACCACCACTTCATCCAAAACTTTTGCATCTGAACGCATAACAATAATCATCTCCCCACGCTGAATTTCAACTCGCTGGGTAGTCATGCCCAAATAAGAAACAATCAACGCTTTGGCACTTGCAGGAACATTATTTATGGCAAACTTACCATCCATATCCGTAATCGCTCCCACAGTAGTTCCTTCCACTAAAACAGACGCGCCAATCACTGGTTCTCCATCATCCGCCGAAGTTACAACGCCTGCAACAATTTTAGGAACCTGACCCATCGCCATTCCTACAGCAAGCCATAGACAAGCTAGCAACATTAACACTTTTTCTTTCATAACTCTCTCTTTTAATTAAACATTTTGTAAGTCCTTTTGGAACTTATTGTTCTGTATCTTTGTAAGAATTTGATTTTAAAGCAGATTAAGTATTAAAATAGAAGTTGGGTATAGTAATAGTATAGTTAAAGGAATAAAAAATAAAATGGTGTATGTGGGTTTGGAAATGATATGGTATAATACTTGTGTTTTAAATGTAAAGTGTTTGTTTTGCTGATAGAATCTGTTTATTTTAATGCATTATGTGATAATAATAACAATTTTACTCTGTTTATTTTATAATTTCGAATTTAAAAAAATAAGAGAATCTGTTTGCTTTTTAATATTAATTCATATCTTTGCAACGTTGTTAATAAAATAAGTTCCAAAAGGACTTATCCCTATCTCCCCCCCTCTCATTAACAGTTCTAAAAAGCATGTTCTATTCTTTTTCTAATTAACACAGCATAACTACACCCTTTTCCCTAGTGTATATCTACTCTGATTCTACCGTTCCATTCGTTAACTAGCAATCATACAGCAAACTATCAATATTTATAGTCACTTTTTCTGCTACCTATATGAACATTCCCCTATATCCTAACAAACAATTCTAACAAGTACCTTATAAAAAAGAGGCATCACCCTCCCTTTCACAGGAAAGCAACGCCTCTTTTATATTCGAATTATAAAAAGATTTCCTTTATTCTTCTGTATAACGTTCAATAGTCTGATCACGATCAGGACCTACTGAAACAATTTTGATCGGGGTTTCCAGCTGTTCTTCCAAGAAAGTGATATATGCATTGAATTCTTCCGGGAATTCATCCTCACTGGTCATCTTGGTCATATCAGTCTTCCATCCCGGAAGCTCTGCATACACAGGTTCCAGTCCTTCGCTAATGTTGTACGGGAAGTAATCAATTTCCTCACCATTTACTTTATAAGCCACACATGCTTTAATGGTTTCGAAATCATCCAACACATCGCTCTTCATCATAATTAACTGGGTCACCCCATTTACCATGATAGAATATTTCAAAGCTACAAGATCAATCCAGCCACAACGACGTTCGCGTCCTGTCACCGCACCATATTCATGACCTAAATCGCGGATTTTCTTACCAGTTTCGTCAAACAGTTCGGTAGGGAAAGGACCTGCCCCCACACGGGTACAATACGCTTTCATGATACCGTATACATTACCAATTTTATTAGGACCGATACCTAAACCGGTACAAGCACCGGCACAAATGGTATTTGAAGAAGTGACAAAAGGATAAGAGCCGAAATCAACATCAAGCATCGTTCCCTGCGCACCTTCACAAAGCACACTCTTACCCTCCTTCAGAAGATTGTTGATTTCATGTTCACTGTCCACCAAATGGAACTGTTTCAGGTATTCGATACCCTCCAACCATTGTTTTTCCAGTTCGGTTATATCATATTCATAGTTCAGACTTTTCAAGATCTGTTCGTGGCATGCCTTTGCTTTTCCATACACTTCTTCAAAATTATGAAGGATATCACCTACACGTACGCCGTTACGACTCACTTTATCCGTATAAGTAGGGCCTATACCTTTTCCGGTAGTTCCCACCTTGGCATCGCCCTTGGCAGCTTCGTATGCCGCATCCAAAATGCGGTGAGTAGGCAAAATCAAATGAGCTTTCTTTGAAATATGCAAACGTTCTTTCAGGGGGTGTCCGCTAGCCTCCAAAGCTTCAGCCTCAGCCTTGAACAAAGCCGGATCCAGTACCACACCATTACCAATAATGTTTACTTTATTTCCTTGAAATATTCCGGAAGGAATGGAACGGAGCACATATTTCTGGCCTTCGAATTCCAGTGTATGACCTGCATTCGGACCTCCCTGGAAACGAGCTACTACATCATAACGGGGAGTCAGAACATCGACAACCTTTCCTTTGCCTTCATCACCCCATTGCAAACCTAACAAGACATCTACTTTCATGTTTCTTCGTTTTATGTTATTTATCTTTTTTCTTCCTACGCTTGGCCCAAGTACACTTGCTGCATACACCATATATATATAAGGAATAATGCGAGGCATGAAATTTCTTCAGCTTCGTATTGGCAATGGCTTGTTTCAAATTCTCATCCTGAAATTCGGTCACTTTGCCACATTCCATACATATCATGTGATGATGGGTTTCATTGTTGTACGCACGCTCGTACTGGGAAGAATTGCCGAACTGATGTTTAATAACCAATTTTGCATCAATAAAAAGAATGATGGTATTATAAAGAGTAGCCCGGCTTACCCGGAATTTCCCTTCATTTGCCATATAATTATAAAGCGTATCAATGTCAAAATGACCTTTAATGGAATAGATAGTATCGAGTATAGCATATCGTTCAGGTGTCTTCCGATGCCCGTTAACCTGCAGATATTCTGTCAAGATCTGCTTTACCTTATCTTTCACATTCTCTTCCATCACAGATTTCAGTTCCGCCGTCAAAGTTAAGCCTTTTTATGATAACATGAAAGTTTAATGCCAATATTCTGTTTCTAATTTTATTTCTCCGGCCAAAGAAGCTATTTCTACCTTATCTGATTTAGCTAATGGAGCCAACAACCGATTCACCTTTTTGCCATTTTCCTTGCTTTGAACAGCAAACTTCTTCAAAGCAGTAGCAGCTGCTTTGCGGGGCAGCCCCTCCTCGCTTTGTAAAGTGGCCATTGCCTGATCCAAAAATTCAGCTTCCGAACGCTCAGTCAGCTGATTTCCCTTCATCAACAGCCTTGCCATCAGCATAAAGCCACATAACTGAAAATATTCACGCTCATCGGCCATCCATTCAAAAGCCTTCTCCGAAGCATAAGGCAAATATTGGAACAAACTCATGCAAGTCAGTTCCGCTATTTCCGGATAGCGCATATCTTCTACCCATATATCAGCTATTTCCGGATAAAATGTTTCTACCGGCTGTAACATCCCCGCCAAAATTTTACATTCACGGATATTTTCTTTCCATAAAGCCTGCGCCACTTCATGATTTTTTTCATAACGAGCAGCTATTTCTTTCAAACGCGGAAGTTCGATGCCAAAATTCAGTTTATAGTCTAATCCCTTCTCACGCATACTTTGGGAAACCACCCCATTCATAAACAAACGGAATTGCCCTTTAATGTCTTTTATTGTTTCGTGTACATCCATATTTATTCTTATTCATTTCTATAAGGAAGATTCGCAAATTCTTTACTATAACGCAACATCTGCTCCGCGTAACCTTCATTATAAGATACTTTTACATCTATAATATTTCCATCCTTATCTGTCACAGCCTCATACACAGGATTTACAAAACCTTTGTAAGGAGCCAGATGAAGTTTTTCATAACGTGCCAATATCTCGGCATGCAAAACCGGATCTATTTTCACCGCATACTTTTCGACCAATTTACGGGCAGCCTCAAAATCGCCTTCACTTTTAATACGTTGTATCTCATCCAGCAACTGTCCGAAAAGGATGCGCAACTTTTGATAATCGTTTATCTTCACATACGTTTTTCCATCCTTCTTAACCAGTTCAACCACCTTATCTGCAGCACCTTTCTCAAATGTCCATCGCGCAATGAGCTGGCGGTTACGCATGTGTGCTTCTTCTACCCTATTACCTAACTCAATGCGGACTAACTGGGTCATCAGACCATTCATCATATAAGTATAATATTCTGCTTTAAAGGCATCTCCATCTGGTGTAAGCCCCAACTCTATCATTTTGTCGTCCGGCAGATAGTACAAGCCGAATAAATCGGCACGCGCCTCTTCTATCGTAGATCCATACGCTTTCAAAGCATCCTGATCTACTCCGGGTAACAACTGCCCTGAACCGTGTCCCAAACATTCATGCAAATCAGTATGTAAATCTCCTGTAAGATCTGCATATTTCTTTATCCATTCTTTCTCTTCGGCACCGCAAACAAATTCATCCGTAAATCCATTACCACGAGTCGCTTTGTTATAGGCATCTGTCAGATTTCCGATGGTTACAGACTTAGAACCATGCACACTACGAATCCAGTTGGAATTAGGAAGATTAATTCCAATCGCCGTAGCAGGATACAAATCACCTCCCAGCATGGCGGCTGTTATCACCTTGGCCGACACACCTTTCACTTCCTTTTTCTTGAACCGATGATCTACCGGTGAGTGATCTTCAAACCATTGGGCATTAGCGCTGATGATTTCCGTGCGCTTGGTTGCTTCCAAATCCTTAAAATTCACAATGGACTCCCAACTAGCTTTCAATCCTAACGGATCTCCATAACTTTCAATAAAACCGTTAACAAAATCCACGCGTGAATCCAAATCCTTCACCCACGCAATAGAATATTCATCAAAATCTTTCAAGTCCCCGTTCTTATAAAATCGAATTAATTTTTCGATAACTATTTTTTGTTGTGCATCTTCTGCTACACCAAGAGCCTTATCCAACCAATAAATGATCTTATCAATGGCTTGCCCATACAATCCTCCCGATTTCCAAACCTTCTCTTGTACTTTTCCGTCCTCTTTCACCAAACGGCTGTTCATACCAAACATGACCGGCATCATATCATCCGGATTCTTCAAATCATGATAAAAATCTTCCGCTTCTTTCTGGGTTACTCCTTCGTAATAATTTGCAGCCGAAGTCAGGACCAAATCTTCTCCGTCTGCCTGATTCACACGTTTAGGCATCATTTCAGGATCAAAAATCACCGGAAATACTTCTTCACAAAGTTCTTCCACTGTTTCCCCTTTGCCCAAAGGCAACTTCCATACATCCACACTATTCAATGCGTTTCTAAAAAATTTCGGAGTGAAACCTGGTACAAGCTTATCCGAAGCATAATGATGATGAATTCCGTTAGAAAACCATACACGTTTCAGATAAGTTTCCAAATTGACGAAATTCACATCTGTACGATCTCCCTGATACTCTGTATATACGATTTCCAACATTTTACGAATAAGCAAATTGTATTTGCCATTCTGATCAAACAAAATATCACGGCCTTGCAAAGCTGCTTGCGACAAATAGTAAACCAACTCTTTTTGCTTCAAACTCAGTTCTTCAAATCCATGTACTTTATATCGAAGCAACTGTAAGTCGGCAAATTGTTCAACTGTATAATTAAATTCCTCCATTTTTTTCATGCTCTTGTCTACTTCGGTTTCATTTCTACAATCAATATTTTTTCATAGATACGTAATTTGTGAAACGAAACAAAAAAAGGAAAACAATTGTTTTCCTTTTTCTATATTATAATGTAAAAAAATACACTCTTACTTCTTTTCTTGGTTTCTCTTACGATAGCCATTAGGTGTTTCACCCACATTCTTATAAAATGCAGCATAAAAAGATTGGCGATTGGCAAAACCTACCATTGCACTAATCTCTTCCACATTTTTATCCATATAGCGTTTATCAACTAAAAGATGTAAAGCATCTTTAATACGATATTCATTCAGCAAACAAGAATAATTCATTCCAAAGCGAGAATTCACTACTGCTGATAAATAACGAGTATTTGTTTTTAATTCTTTCGCTAAATCTTTTGCTGAATAATTAGGATCCTTGTACTTTTTCTGAACAACTACAATGTTCAATATTTTATCATACAATTCATCAGCAAGTTCTGCTCTAATCAGAGATCTGTAAGCAGCCTTTTTCTCTTTCTTTTCTCTCAGGTTATACGGTTTTTTCGTAAGAGCCGCTTCCTGGGTTTCTGATTTTTTTTCCACTTCGCTCATCAGTTAATTTTTCTTTTAATTTTTCGTTGTTTGGTTAGCTATATAAATGCAAAAATCTAAATTTTGGACAAATGTGGAAAAAGTTTTTTTCACATGCAACTTTTTTCGCCTAATTTATTTCTTAAATAATCACAATACTTTGTTTTTTAAGTGGCAAAAAATTTATTTGTCCAATCAACAATAACCAGCCTCTCTTTCAAACAGGAATTTCAGCCGAATGGATTACGAACAAAAGTATATTTATATTATTATCAGGCAAAGATCCCAACCAAACCTAAAGATTTTGCTACCTTTGTAGCCTATTACGTTTTAAAATAACAAACAGACATGTTCCAAACCCTAAAAAATTACTTCGGATACGACAGTTTCCGTCCTTTGCAACAAGATATTATTCAGAATATATTAGCTAAAAAGGACACTTTAGTATTAATGCCTACAGGAGGAGGAAAATCCATCTGTTATCAATTACCGGCTTTACTGATGGAAGGTACGGCCATTGTCGTTTCACCTCTTATTTCTTTAATGAAAGACCAGGTGGAAAGTTTACAAGCAAACGGAATTGCAGCACGCGCACTGAACAGCAGCAATAATGAAACAGAAAATATAAATCTACGTCGCGAATGTCTTCAAGGAAAAATCAAATTGCTTTATATTTCACCTGAACGATTACTTATAGAAACAAATTTCCTACTAAAAGATATCCAAATATCTTTATTCGCCATTGATGAAGCTCATTGTATCTCACAATGGGGACATGATTTCCGTCCCGAATATACTCAGTTAAAAGTATTACGTAATCAGTTTCCCGAAGTACCGATTATAGCATTGACTGCCACAGCCGATAAGATAACCCGAAAAGACATTGTACAACAACTGGCTTTGAAGGATCCTAAAATATTCATTTCCTCTTTCGACCGTCCCAATCTGAGTCTGGAAGTTAAAAGAGGTTATCAACAAAAAGACAAGACACGGACGATCCTTGAATTTATAAAAAAACACAAGAACGAATGCGGAATCATTTATTGCATGAGCCGCAGCAAGACCGAAAGTGTGGCCGCAATGTTGATGAAACAAGGTATCCGCGCAACCGTTTATCATGCAGGATTAAGCAGCGATATGCGGGACAAGGCACAAAATGATTTCATAAATGACCGTGTGCAGGTGGTGTGTGCCACTATTGCTTTCGGGATGGGAATCGATAAATCCAACGTACGTTGGGTCATTCATTATAACCTGCCTAAAAGCATCGAAAGTTTCTATCAGGAAATAGGACGAGCCGGACGTGATGGCATGGAAAGCGACACATTGCTGTTCTATTCATTGGGAGACTTGGTTATGCTTTCCAAATTCGCCACAGAAAGCAACCAGCAGGAAATTAATCTGGAAAAACTACACCGGATGCAGCAATATGCCGAAGCGGATATCTGCCGGAGGCGTATTCTGCTGAACTATTTTGGAGAGACGATGGATCATGACTGTGGCAACTGTGATGTATGCCGTAATCCTCCCGAACGTTTTGACGGAACAATCATTGTACAAAAGGCTTTGAGTGCCATTGCCCGGACCGGCCAGCAAATAGGCACCCGCATGTTAATAGACATATTGAAAGGGTCGGCCAACCAGGAAGTGATTGACAAAGGTTATGACAAACTGAAAACATACGCTGCCGGAAGAGATATTCCCGCACGCGACTGGCAAGACTATCTGCTGCAAATGCTGAATTTAGGATATTTCGAAATAGCCTATCATGAGAACAATCACCTCAAAATAACTGAAAGTGGGCAAAAAGTATTGTTCGGCAAAGAACCTGCCATGCTGGTAGTCATCAAACGGGAAGAATTTGTACCAACTAAAGAAAAGCGCAAAAAGAAAGCCAAGGAAGAGGTACTCTTTCCCACTCCGGTTACTTTTGATAATGAAAACAAGGACTTGTTCGAGGAATTACGCACACTGCGTAAAAAACTGGCGGACCAGCAAGCCATACCTGCCTATATTGTTTTATCCGACAAGACTTTGCATCTGATCGCCACCCAGCAACCTACCACCATAGAAGCATTCGGCAATATCAATGGTATCGGCGAATATAAGAAAGAGAAATACGGAAAAGAATTTATAGAGTTGATAAAAAAAGTATTGAAGGAATGAAACGCCATTACCCCTATATACCCACAGCAAGAGCAGACGTATTCCGCTCCTGCTGTAAAACCACGATGACAGTCCGGCAATAGCCCTGTCCGTATTTTTACTTGCTCGCCTTCAGTTTATCCTGCAATTCCGGTCGGGGCACTCCCAATTCTATTGCTTTTTCAAAAGCGACATACGCTTCTCTTTTTTTCTTCTGACTTAAATAGATCTCACCACACATCACATAAATCTCCGCATCATCGGGTGCCAGTTTGGCGGCCTCCTCCAAATCCAATAAAGCCAGATCAGGCGTATTCATTTCCACAGCCAATGTAGCGCGGGCTTTCAAATAAGAGACATCCCTGGGATTATCGGAAACCAATCTGTTGAAATCTTCCAACGATTCACGATATCTCAACTCCTTCTGATTTAAAATCGCCCTGCCCAAACGTGCCGTATTATTTCCCGGCTCCTCCTGTAACAAGGCATTATAATCGATTCTCGCTCCTTTATAATCCCTGCGTTGCATATAAATATAAGCCCGGAAAAGTAACGCTTCCTTATTTGTCTTGTCTATATCAATCACATTACAATAATCCACATAAGCCCTGTCAAACAAATTTTTCTCCAAATACAGCGAAGCACGATTAAGCAATGTCACAACAGAATATGGAGTGATATTCAAAGATAACGTGTACGAATCAATAGCATCGTCAATTTTCCCCAATCTCCGCTGGACCGTTCCTAGATTAGTAAACAATAAAGCATTACGCATGTTGGCAGGATCCATCTTCAATGCCTGTTTGAACAATGTCTCTGATTTCCTCAAACTGTCTTTTTTTGCTGCGTCCAACGCACTGGTTATCAACTCATCGTAAGTTTGCGCCTGCAACTGCATACATGCACATAGCAACATAAGATAACATACTATCTGTTTCATCCGATTTTCCATACTAATTAATTCCGGCTGCAAAGGTAGAGGAATCTTTAACGATATTCCTTTAGTTTAATTAAAAAAAGCATAAGGTAAGTTTCTCGTTTTAAAGGGTATTCCGTATATTTGGCATACAATTTTAAAAGAATAAAGAACATGAAAGCAGAAAAAGCGATATTCGCCGCCGGATGCTTCTGGGGCGTACAGCATCAGTTCGAACGTATTCCGGGAGTAGTAAACACCACTGTCGGTTACACAGGCGGCCCGGAAGCCAACCCTGCATATACTCAGGTAAAAGCCCACCAGACACACCATGTAGAAGCCATTTTTGTAGATTATGACGCCGACAGGGTCTCATATATCGATTTATGCAAACTGTTTTTTGAAATACATGATCCTGCACAGACCGATGGAATAGGACCCGACCTCGGGCCGCAATACCGGAGCATGATTTTCTACCTGGATGAAAAACAGAAATCTGAAACAGAAGAGGTCATCGGGCTGCTTCGCTCGAAAGGTTATACAGTCAATACCCAATTACGTCCTGCCGAGAAATTCTGGGAAGCAGAAGACTATCACCAGCATTATTATGACAAGACGGGAGGAGAACCTTACTGCCATATACGCGTAAAGAAATTCTAGATAAAATAACAGAGGTGTGCCAAATAACGACTCTTGACACACCTCCTGTAAAAGACCTATCAATCTTTTATGCCTTCTTGATATAATCCACTATCCAGGCGCCTACTTCCTTGGTACCATACTTGGCTCCGCCTTCAACCTGAATTTCCGGAGTACGCACATTTTCATCCAGAGAAGCATCTACGGCCTTCCGAATCAAAGCGCCTTCTTCCTTAAGGTCAAAATACTCAAAAAGCATGGCTACCGAGAGAATTTGAGCCAATGGGTTGGCAATATTCAGTCCCTTAGCCTGCGGCCATGAGCCGTGAATCGGTTCGAATACCGGAGTGCTTTCACCTGTGGAAGCAGAAGGAAGCAGCCCCATGGATCCGCTGATGACAGAACCTTCGTCTGTCAGGATATCACCGAAGGTATTCTCGGTCACCATCACATCAAAGAAACAAGGGTCCTGAAGCATCTTCATGGCGGCATTATCCACAAACATATAGTCTGTAGTCACTTCCGGATACTGGGGGGCCATCTCTTGGGCAATCTGTCTCCACAGACGTGAAGACGCCAGCACGTTAGCCTTATCGACTACGGTCAGGTGTTTGCGGCGCTTCATGGCATATTCAAAAGCCACTTTCAAAATGCGCTCAATTTCCGGACGGGTGTACATATTGGTATCGTATGCCTTGTCGTTATCCTGATATTTTTCGCCGAAGTACATTCCTCCGGTCAGTTCACGGATACAGATAAAATCGGCATTTTCCACCAGTTCCGCCCGCAACGGAGACTTATGAAGCAAGCACTTGAATGTCTGTACAGGACGGATATTAGCAAACAAGCCCAACTTTTTACGCATCGCCAGCAAACCTTGTTCCGGACGTACTTTTGCTGTAGGGTCATTATCAAATTTAGGATCACCTACCGCCGAGAACAACACGGCATCCGCATGCTTACAAGCCTGAAAAGTCATTTCAGGAAACGGATCGCCCACTTTATCAATCGCATCCGCTCCACAGATAGCATATTCATAACTTACTTTGTGGCCAAACTTCTCACAAACCGCGTTCATTACATCAACGCCTTGCACTGAAATCTCCGGTCCGATACCGTCACCGGCTAAAACTGCAATCTTAAAATCCATTTTTTTAGTGATTAATGGTTAGCGGTCAGTGCCGAACAGTTGGCGGTTCATGAAGTCTGACGACACAATTCATTAACCACCAGCCATTCATCACCAACCCTTATTATTCATATTCATTTTCTATTATATTCAGCATTTTCATGGTTGCCTTGATAGCAGCTTCCGTCTGGTCGGCATCCAGTCCGCGAGTACGGAAAACTTTTTCTTCAAAACTCCATGTAATGACTGTTTGCACAAATGCATCTGTACGCCCACCTGGGGGAATACTTACCGCATAGTTGGTCAGCATGGGGAATTTACGCCCCAACGTCACCTTATAAATTTTACGCAATGCACGCACAAAAGCATCATACTGACCATCACCGCTGGAATTCTCCTCAAACTCTTTTCCATTAATTCCTATTTTCACGGTAGCCATCGGTTTCAGCCCGTGCGCCAGTGTCACAATATAGCTTTTCAGTTTTACACTTTCGCTTACCACCCCATGCTTCAGTACATCAGAGACAATATAGGGCAAATCCTCCCGGGTAACCAGTTCCTTCTTGTCACCCAGTTCGATAATGCGTTCCGTCACCTTACGCATGGATTCTTCATCCAGATCTAGCCCCAGATCTTCCAGATTTTTACGGATATTGGCTTTGCCGCTGGTCTTGCCCAACGCATACTCACGCTTACGTCCGAAACGCTCCGGCAGCAAATCATTGCAATAAAGATTGTTCTTGTTGTCACCGTCGGCATGAACACCAGCCACTTGCGTAAACACATTCTCACCCACAATCGGCTTGTTGGCAGGAATGACAATACCCGAATAAGATTCCACCACCCGGCTCACATCATTCAACCGGCTTTCGTCAATATTGGTCAACGCATTAAAATGATCCTTCAGAATAGCCTGGACACTGGCAAGGGGGGCATTTCCGGCGCGTTCACCCAAGCCGTTGATAGTCGTATGAAGCCCTTTAACCCCACTCAGCACGGCAGCAAGCACATTGCTCACGGCCAAGTCATAGTCATTATGCGCATGGAAATCAAAATGGGTATGAGGATAACGTTTTTTCATCTTCCGCATGAATTCGATCACTTGCAAAGGATTCAAGATACCTAATGTATCGGGCAACATATACCGTTTGATACTAGTGTCTTTCAGTCCGTCCATCAGCTGGAATACATAGTCGGAAGAGTCTTTCATACCGTTGCTCCAATCCTCCAGGTACACATTGACGGCAATATCCAGCTCATCGGCATAACGCACCACATTCACAATGTCTTCAATATGTTCCTCGGGAGTCTTCTTCAACTGCTGTGTACAATGCTTCAACGAACCTTTACACAATAAGTTAATTACCCTGCATCCCGTACGTTGTATCCAGTCTACAGAGGTATGGCCATCCACAAACCCTAGCACCTCCACTTTGTGAAGCAAATTCCGGCGGGCAGCCCAGTCACATATCATTTTAACGGCTTCAAACTCACCGTCCGATACACGGGCCGAGGCAACCTCCACCCTGTCCACCTTTAAATCTTCCAATAACAATCGGGCAATCATCAATTTCTCATGGGGCACAAAAGACACTCCGCTGGTTTGTTCGCCGTCGCGGAGCGTTGTGTCCATGATTTCTATCTTGACGCTTTTTCCCATGCTTCTATCTTGTCTTTGTTGGTCAGCAAAAAGTCGATATCGTCCAGTCCGTTCATCAGGCAATGTTTCTTGTACGCATTGATTTCAAAATGTTCGCTTTTGCCTGTCGCCTTGTTAGTGATCGTCTGTTCGGGCAGATTTACTTCCACTTCCATTTTCGGATCTGCATGGATCGAATCGAAAAGTTCCTTCAAGAATCCTTCACTCACCACCACCGGAAGCACAAAGTTATTCAATTCATTATTCTTATGAATATCCGCAAAGAAACTGGACACCACTACCCGGAAACCATATCCTGCGATAGCCCATGCGGCATGTTCACGACTGGAGCCGGAACCGAAATTCTTTCCCGCCACCAGGATTTGTCCGCCATAAGTAGGATTATTCAATACAAAATCCTTGTTCAGAGAACCATCCGGATTATAACGCCAGTCACGGAACAGATTATCACCGAAGAATTTCTCTTCACGGGTGGTCGCCTTTAAGAAACGGGCCGGAATAATTTGGTCTGTGTCCACATTCTCCAACGGAAGGGGCACGCAAGTGCTTGTTATGATATTGAATTTCTGTTTCATTGTCTTCGTATTTTTACATTAGTTCTCTAGGATCTGTTATCACACCCGTCACTGCCGCCGCAGCCGCTACCAGCGGACTGGCAAGCAACGTACGCGCGCCCGGCCCCTGACGTCCTTCAAAGTTACGGTTACTGGTAGATACCGAATATTTTCCGGCCGGAATCTTATCATCATTCATCGCCAGACAAGCGGAACAACCCGGCTGACGGATGGCAAATCCTGCTTCTTCCAATATCTTGTCCAGTCCTTCCTCACGGATCTGCGCATCCACCATCCATGATCCCGGCACCAGCCATGCAATCACATGATCCGCTTTCTGTTTCCCTTTCACCAAAGAGGCAAAGGCACGGAAATCCTCAATACGGCCGTTGGTACAAGCCCCCAGAAATACATAATCAATCTTCTTGCCCAGCAGTGACTCTCCCGGCTGGAATCCCATATAGTCCAATGATTTTTGAAAAGAAGCGCTCTTATCATCTGCCGGAATCTTTTCAGTGATTCCCATGCCCATTCCCGGATTGGTTCCGTATGTAATCATCGGCTGGATATCTGCAGCATCAAAACGAACCTCTTTATCAAATACGGCATCCTCATCACTCTTCAACGTTTTCCAATAAGCCACCGCTTTCTCCCAATCCGCACCCTTCGGAGCATGTTCCCTTCCTTTTATATAGTCAAAAGTCACTTCGTCAGGAGCCACCATGCCCCCACGGGCACCCATTTCAATACTCAGGTTACATAAAGTGAGGCGGCCTTCCATACTCAGGTTGCGCACAGCCGAACCGGCATATTCCACGAAGTATCCGGTAGCGCCACTGGTCGTCATCTGAGACATCATATAAAGAGCCATGTCTTTTGCCGTCACTCCCTTTCCCAGCTCACCGTCAATAGTGATGCGCATGGTTTTCGGACGAGACTGCAAGATACATTGCGATGCCAATACCATCTCCACTTCACTGGTACCGATACCGAAAGCGACCGCTCCCATCGCGCCATGGGTCGAAGTATGCGAGTCACCGCAAACAATTGTCATCCCCGGCAAAGTCAGCCCTCTTTCCGGACCTACCACATGAATAATGCCATTTCTCTTGTCCATCATGCCGAAATGCGCCAGACCAAAATCCGCAGCATTCTTTGCCAATGTATCCACCTGTGTCTTAGAAACCGGATCTTCAATCGGTTTATCCTGATCGTGTGTCGGAGTATTATGATCCGGCATACAATAAACGTGATCCGGACGAAAGACCTTCAACCCGCGTGCACGCAGTCCCGCAAAAGCCTGCGGACTGGTTACTTCATGACAATAAAGCCTGTCTATATAAAGCTGGGTGGGTCCGTCCTCTACTTTCTGTACCACATGGGCGTCCCAAATCTTATCAAATAATGTGTTAGCCATTTTTGTATTTACGTATTATTATCTTTTAAACTTGTTGATACAGTCAATATAGGCTTCTACGGATGCAGCGATAATATCCGTATTCGCTCCGAAACCATAGTACATCTGTCCGTCGTATTCCACCTGCATGTGTACTTTACCCATATCATCACTACCTTTGCTGATAGCCTGAATCGTGAATTCCTTCAGCACCATGTGTCGGTCTATGATTTTCTTCAAAGCTTTGATAGCGGCATCTACCGGTCCGTTTCCACTGGCGGCGGATTCAAAGTGTTCTCCGGCAATATTCAGTCCCAAGCTTGCCACCGAACGGACCCCCACACCACTTGTCACCTGCAAATAATCCAGTTTGATATGGTTATTGACGCTTCTATCGGCTCCTGCCAAAACCAGGATATCATCATCTGTGATATCTTTCTTCTTATCGGCCAGTTTCAAGAAGTCCTCATATACCTTATCCAATTTGTCCTGTTCCAGTTCAACGCCCAAAACATGAAGGCGGTGCTTCAAAGCAGCACGTCCGCTACGGGCGGTCAGAACAATGGCATTATCATCAATACCCACATCCTTCGGGTCAATAATTTCGTATGTGTGTACGTTCTTCAAAACGCCATCTTGATGAATACCGGACGAATGTGCAAAAGCATTGCGTCCTACGATTGCCTTGTTCGGCTGAACCGGCATATTCATCAGGCTTGACACCATACGGCTGGTCGGATAAATCTTCTGTGTGTTGATATTTGTCTGGATATGGATATCATTATGACATTTGACAATCATCGCCACCTCTTCCAGCGAAGTATTACCGGCACGTTCTCCAATACCATTAATCGTCACTTCCACCTGACGCGCTCCATTCAGCACACCACTGATGGTATTGGCGGTAGCCATCCCCAAATCATTATGGCAGTGAGTAGAGAGAATAGCCTTATCAACACCATCCACATGCTCTACCAGATATTTAATTTTCGCCCCATACTCTTCAGGCAAGCAATAACCTGTGGTATCGGGTATGTTCACCACTGTCGCTCCCGCCTTAATAACGGCTTCTACCACACGAGCCAAGTATTCATTATCCGTACGTCCTGCATCTTCCGCATAGAATTCCACATCATCCACATAGCGGCGTGCATATTTCACGGCAGCTACCGCACGTTCAATGATTTCTTCACGAGTAGAATTGAATTTATATTTGATATGGGAATCCGAAGTTCCAATGCCGGTATGGATACGTTTGTGCTTGGCAAACTTCAATGCGTCAGCAGCCACATCAATGTCCTTTTCTACCGCACGGGTCAGTGCACAGATAGTAGGCCATGTAACGGCCTTTGAGATTTCAATTACAGAATTGAAGTCACCCGGACTTGAAATAGGAAATCCCGCCTCAATCACATCTACTCCCAAAGCCTCCAGTTGCTTGGCCACCTGAATCTTTTCTACTGTATTCAACTGACATCCCGGAACCTGCTCACCATCACGAAGGGTGGTATCAAAAATAAATAATCTGTCACTCATAGGTTTCTATTTTATATTTTACTATCATTATATTCATAAAAAAAGCCTTTCACACAAGGAAGTGAGAAAGGCTTTCGTATATCATCATTCATACATACTTTTACGCACGACACTCACTTCCCACCGACTTTGCCAGTAGAATAATAATGCCGCATAGCAAAATATGTATCAATCCTTGGTTCATTATTTATCTCTCATTTTATTTAAAACGTTGCAAAGGTAGAGATTATTTTCTAAACACAAAATAAAAATGAAAGTTTTTTCTTGATATAAGCTACGGTTTTTTATTTATTCTATTTAGGTAGTAACAGTTTATAGGAGAAAGAGAGCGATCTACCAACATTTCTGTAGAAGAACATTTCCAAAGAAGGACTATTGTATCGTAACTATCCGAAGTAAGGTCGGCGTACATAACAAAAATTACCTGAAATAATACGTTTGTTTTGGCTAATTTCATTTTCCATACTCCCTACATAACA
>BLLV01000248.1 GCA_011959205.1 Bacteroidaceae bacterium | reverse complement strand
CAGTTAAAGGCAATGATGCACATGGATGAATATGGTTACGACAGAAAGAAAGCCGGTCTATTTTCCCTCGTTTTTCGCAGATATAATTCATCCCTTACCTCCTTAAATGTACTGTTCGTACCTGGTGCTGATTGTGGCGATCCACTCTTTATCCACACGGTCAAGATAGGTGCTGTAGGCGCTCTGGTAACTATTCCACCACCACCCACGGCTTTTCAGGGCAACATGGAGCTGTCTTTTCGGCCTCATTACGAATTTGATGTATGCCCGGTCTCCCTCCGTGTAGGCGGTGAAATTATCATCCTCAAAGAAAATCTCTTTCCGGATTTCTTTCAGCTCACCCGTTATGGATTTCTGGTACAGCTTCGCTATGGTGCTGTTTTTCCTCCACTTGTATTCCGGGTACATTTCCTCATACAGCCGGATGAACGTCTGGTTATCATACAGGGCCAGCTCTGCCAGGTGATCTGTCGGATTGCACGGATTGTCTGAACTCCTGCAGAACTCTATTGTTTTCAAGAGGCTCTCTGCCTTGTTGTTTTTCCTCTGGCTCTCCTGAACCTGCCCCTCCAGGTCTTTCAGCCACTGGTAAAGCTCTGATGATAATTCCAGAATACGGTCTGACTTATCCAGTTTTCGGGGATTGTACCTTGCCGGACCGGCTACCATAACGCTTACATGCTGCGCCTCATATTTCAGTATTTCGCTCCATTTCTGGTACAACTTATCCAGTATGTTCTGCTTTTTCGCTTCGGATATGGGCCAGGAGATAATTTTTTCTGCATACACATTATATTCATGCTCGGAGATATCCCCCCGCTTTCCACCAAAGCTATTCGAGTTCGCTCTGCTTATCAGTTCCCGGTTCAGTTCTTTTACTGTTGCCATGCTTTTTTCCTCTCTTTCTTTCTGATACAACGATTTTCAGGGATGCCACATTTGCGGCTACTTCCGCAGTCTGTTTGTCATATCCATGGATTCCCCAGCGGTTCATGACCGCAAGCTGTGAACGGCTCACCATTACCAGATTATCTATGTCCGTATTCTGGGGATTGCCGTCTGCGAAGATAATCGCTTTCCCTTTCGGTACAGGCCCGTTGTGCTTTTCCCATTCCAGGATATGTTTCATGCGCCAGATGTTTGGCTCCGCCACTTTTACATAGACAAACATCTGGTTTCTTTTATAATTCCGCCTGACGCTCTCGGTGCCTACCGGTTTATGGTTTACTGGCGTCTGCCCTTTGCGGAACATTGTCGGAGCGCATTTCTCGTATGCTTCGGGAGACATTTTCTTTCCCTTATTGGCCGGAGTGCTGCCCGGTTCAAACTGCCCTGTCAGTCCGGTATTGATTCCATGGTTTTTCTTATAGGCTTTCATCTGCCGGATTCCGATTGTTCCGGCTCCATATTTCCGGTTCACCGCCTCTACCAGTTCTGCAGTGCTTTTTCCCTGGGCGATACTGGCAACATACTCCGCCATTCCCTCCGGGTATTTAGAGGAATACCCTTTGGGATTTCCCATAGGCGTACCGCTTTTGAAACCGTACCGGCTCTTTGCGCCTTTGACTATATCCTCCGTGAAAACCATTCCGTATTTTTCATCAAAGCCCTGCTGGTTGATTAGCTCCGTCACTTCCTTTGTGGTCCGGCCTGGTACATTCGTACCCAACCAGTCAACTACCTCCTGTGGCCACTTCCACACTTAGTTCACCCCCCCCCCACGGACTTCCAGCATTTCCGGGACGGCTTTCTTTCTGTCGTAACCATATTCATCCATGTGCATCATTGCCTTTAACTG
>BLLV01000247.1 GCA_011959205.1 Bacteroidaceae bacterium | reverse complement strand
AGCTATACGTCAAGGTGAGGAAGATATAAAGAATGGCAATTATATAGCACAGAAAGAAGGAGAAAGCATAGAAGACTTTTTAAAGCGAGCATCATGTACAGAATAATATTATCTGACCAAGCACGGAAGGAATATCTATTCTTCTCACAGAGTGGCAATAAGATAATTCTGAATAAGATTACAGCTTTACTGAACGATATTGCAGAACATCCTTATACTGGAATTGGGAAGCCAGAACCACTAAAATATGAATTGACTGGTAAATGGTCAAGGAGAATCACCGCAGAACATCGTCTTGTTTACTCTGTAAACGATGATAAGATAGAAGTGCATATATTCTCCATGAAGCACCATTACTCTAAGAAGTAAACCAACTCATACATACTATTAATTGAAAGGGCATCTATTAAGTTAGGTGTCCTTTTTCTGTTTATACACTCTAACAATTAGCAACAATATGAATATAGATTATACTGTGGGTGAAGTGGAATTGTCCTACAAACCCAAATTCAAGAATATATATAAGGTAGTCAGTTCAGAGGATGCTTATAAATACTTGCTTCCTACCTATAAGGAGGAAACTATCTGTTACAAGGAATATTTCAAAGTCTTGTTCTTAAACCAAGCCAAGCAAGTCTTAGGTTACACTCTTATTTCAGAGGGTGGAATTACAGAAACTTGTGCTGATGTCAGAGTTATCCTACAAGCTGCATTGCTTACTAATTCAGTAGCTATCATTCTTGCACATAATCACCCAAGCGGTAACATGAAACCAAGCAGGCAGGATATGGAAATTACTAAACAGGTCAAGGATGCTGCAAGACTTATGAGAATTACAGTTTTAGACCACCTCATACTTACAGGAACAGGATATTACAGTTTCGCTGACGAGGGAGAATTATAATAAGGTAAAGGACACTCAATTTTCATGTTGGGTGTCCTTATCATATTCACTTTTGCTATTAGTGAATGTTCCTTTAGTAATCTGCGAGTTAGTAAATCCAACTCAGAATTAATATTCACTTCTATTCGTTTCATTATAAAACAGAACATTATGTCGCTTAAATATTCAAACACAACGGCAGACTATCTTATATGGTCTGATGCAATGAACCTCATAAGGAAGTTAGCCAAAGACGAGAATTATAAAATCTCACTTTTAATAGCTTTGGGATGCTTCACAGGATTAAGAATATCTGATATTCTATCTCTAAGGTGGAAGCAGATATTAGGTACTGACGAGTTTACAGTAATTGAGCAAAAGACAGGCAAGGTAAGGACTATCAGACTGAACCCACAATTACAGCAGCACATTAAAGAGTGCTACGAGCATATAAATCCTATTGGAATCAATGCGCCAATTCTTATAAGTCAGAAAGGCACTATCTTCACAGTTCAGAGAATCAATATCATTCTTAAAGAGGTGAAGAAGAAGTACAGATTAAAGATTAAGAACTTTAGCTGCCATTCCCTTAGAAAGACTTTTGGTAGGCAGGTCTATAATATGAACAGTGATAATGCAGAGTTGGCATTAGTAAAGTTGATGGAACTGTTCAACCATAGTTCTGTTGCCATTACTAAAAGATACTTGGGATTAAGGCAGAAAGAGATTCTACAGACTTATGACTGTTTGAGCTTCTGATGAATTGGGACAGGATTATTAAGATTCATCTTTATAGTGGTCTGAATGGTTCTGTCCCAAATCAATAGAATATTGAGCTTAGATATATCTAAAGTCCAATTTTGGCAGTTTGGCATTTCAGCCTTATAGAAGTAACTCAATTCCATTAATTTACAGACTTTAGGATTATCTCAACTCTTATTAATCATGTCGCAGGTAGCACTTCTTGAATATCCACCAAAATGCAGACTTGAAGATGATAATTCAAGGTGGGTAAGAATATTCAGAATTTAGTCTTTATATGGGAAGAAGTGAATTTGATACCCACATGGATTTAGAGAGTTTAGATGCAATTCTTATTAAATATCTTGTTCAGAATATGTTTGAGGGCAGAATATCTACTATTTATCCTCACTTCATACCTATTAATTTAGAACCTTTCGCTATCTTTGCACCAATTCCAATGAACTAATGCGTTAGGGAGTTGGAAGGACATATTTAACGAAAGGTGTTATTGAAATTATCTTCTACTAACAAATTCTCGCAAAATTTGAAAGACTGTGAAGATGGTAACAATAGCACCCCACCATTTGATATATACCTACCTTATATATTCTATAAGGCTTTAGATATTGTCAAAATTGGTGTGGGTAGCTATTGTTTTATCCACAGTCAAGGCAATGCGAGAAGCCAGTTAGTAGGATAAGACAAATATAGTTCCCACACCTTTTTTATTATAACAGCTTATCCATAGGGAACAGGTGGGCACAAAGAGAATAGTATGAAAACTACACATTCAGGAACCTATTTAGAGACGTTTGTGAGTAACTTTAAATTTTGGGCACACAAATATGGCATTCCTTATTTCTCGCCAGGATTTGAGCCTTGGGAAAGTGATATGTTAATAGAATACAAGAATAGTTTTGGTTATCTTCAAGTCTTTAACGATATAACCTCAACATCCTATGTCAATGTTCATAATAATAAATTAGGATATGGAGATTTTATCATGTTAGCACGAGATAATGGGAGAGACTTATTAGCAGTGAGAATAATTAATGCTTCAGACAGTTTAATATCTTCTATATCATCTTTGATGATGTTCAATGGAGTACCTGTTAAAAGCATTTTTACTGATAGTATGTCTCATTTAGTTGTGTTTGATTACTAATATATATGCAATGCAACAATGTCTAAATCTTACCATCAATGCCTATTTCAATATTCCTCTTGGATAGAATCCAACCTTGACCATGAGCAGAAGAACTATTACAAAGAATGTACTCATGTAATCATATGGTACAATAGACATTGGGGAGATAGAATACAACTTATATTCTTTAAGAACGAGACGGATTATAAATTTATTTTGGCTAATAAGTCTTTTGCTTGGAGAGTAGATGTGCATTATTGGGGTTGTAAGCTCTGTCATTATCCACCTAATCCAACAAGGGAATGGATGATAGACTTTATAATTTATGCAATTATAGATATTTACAAAAATGGAGATATACCTCATCCTTATAATAAACAAGAAGAATAACTATACAAATTATTTATTATGGCAAATTCACAAGACTTCATCAACAATGTTAGAGGTTATTTATCTAACATTTATACTCCTTTTCAGCTTATAGATTGCAGTAATGACGATGAATTATCTGATGAGATTAATTATCATAAAATACAATCTATGTCAGAAGATATAGATTTGTCTTATTCTTACAGGGTGTTTATCCAAACATATTCCACAAGTGACCACACAGCACCGCATGGTAATATGATTATTTATGTTGGCGATTATGATAGACTTCTTGCTGTAACTATACATAATGTCAAAGTTGATTTATCAAACATTAAAGGCTTATATGGATTTAATGTTTCTAAAGTAGAGTTTGTTTCTCAAGCTGATAACACTTATCGGTTTTACTTTTAAGTAATATGAAGTTAATTATAATTCTATTCATAGCTATTTTTATAAGCTCATACCAACTAAAAGAATCAAGTTTAACAAATACAGTGACCATAGACAGCACTTTACAAGTTAAAGCTACTTCTATCTTGGAGAACAAGCTGATTGAACTTAATGCTTTATCTGGGCAAGCTATCATCATGGAAGTGCAGACTGGACATATAAAGGCTATGGTTGGACTTGAAAGGAAAGACAGTGCTAACTACCAACCTTGTGAGAACTTCTCCCAAGCACATGAATCATCACTGATACACCCTATATCCATATTGGCTGCATTAGAAGCAGGTAAGGTTAAATTGGCTGATACGGTAGATGTAGGTGACGGCATTTATATTTCTAAGGGAGATACCATCAAAGACCATAATTGGCATAGAGGTGGATATGATGAAATCTCTATCAAGCAAGGTTTAGCTTCAAGTTCAAACATTGCTGTTTATAAAACAATGGAGAAAGCATTTGGAGATGATGCACAAGCATACTTCAATCTGTTGAATAAGGTGAATTATGGTAAACCAGACAGCATCGCAGGAATAGCTAATTTGAAACCTGCATACTTTGTTACTCCTAAAGATAGTGGTTGGAGTAATACGGCTTTTGCATGGTTCTGCATTGGATATAATCAAACTATTACTCCTATACAAATGCCAACCTTTTATAATGCTATTGCTAATAGTGGAAAGATGGTACAACCTCAACTTTACAAAGACAGCACAACAGTTATCAATCCACAGATAGCAAGTCAAGCCAACATTGACAGTCTGAAACAGGCATTGGAATATGTGGTAACTGATGGATTAGGACAACCAACCAAGTCTGATAAGGTACAGATTGCAGGTGAGACAGGAACAGTACAACTTGAAGATGGAAGTTATATTGTAGAGTTCTGCGGTTACTTCCCTGCCAATGCTCCTCATTATTCTATCATTGTTTCTATTCATAAAAATGAGCTACCTGCAAGTGGTGGATTGATGGCAGGTGATGTGTTTAGGCAGATTATTGATAGCATCATCCTTTAATAAATATGTAGATGAATCTAATAGAAGAAATATGGACAAGCCAACCAGAAGAGAGAATAACTAATCTCTCTGATTTATCAGACGGAGTTATAGCAAGAATAAAGTTTTATAATGCTAATAAGGATTATACAGTGGATAGTTTTAAGTTAATGTTTGAAGATTATAAGAAATCTATCTATTGTTGTCAAGACTTCATAAAACTATGCCAAATCATTAACGATTATGACTACATAGTAAACTATATTAATCAATCTCATTTTAAGAATGAATTAGCTATATTTACTCCAAAATTTCATAGTAAACGCACCCATCATATCCGTTCCTATAAATTTGATGAGGATATATTGCAGGTAGAAGTAATATCTGATAATGGAAGTAGTTAAAAGCTATAATATGGCTGCAACAGGAATCACGTTTGAGAAGATGCACGACCTTATAGATAAAGAACGAAAGAACTATACAATAAACAATAAAATCTAATAATTATGACGGTTACAGCGGAAGATTGGGTAAGAAGAATAGAAGAAGTGCTAGATAAATTGACTTATCTAAAGAAAAATACTGGAAAGACCCAGACAAATTCTGTGAGAATATCAAAGATGAAGAAATTAGAGCCTTTTTATGGTGGGCAAGAGAAATGTGCTAATAATAATCTTAAATGAATTAATATGGAAACAGGAGGATTGATATTACTTTGTGCAATACTGATTTTCGCAGCCTATTTCTTTGGCAGAGTTGGATATGCTATTGAAAATGACAAGAAAGAAAAGTCTGATTATGAAAAAATGAATGAAGCCATCAATGAGGCTGTAAATAAAGAAGATAATCAAACCAGAAATTTATTATTAAGAACATTAAAAAATATTGGCTGTCAATATGAAGTAAACAGTAAGGACAATATTATTTTTAAATACCAAGGAGAAGAGTTTCTGATAGAAGCCAGCAATGAGAGTGCATTCATAATGATATGGGATTTATGGTGGTCTGGTTTAGACTTAGACAGTTCAGATGTTGATAAATTGAAACGAGCTATAAATGAAACAAATCTAAAGTCATCACTTACGACTTTATATTCCATAGATGAGGAGGACAATAAAATAGGATTGCATAGTAAATGTAATGTGCTGTTTATTGCAGAAATACCCAATATAGAACTTTATTTAAAAGCTAATTTGGAGAGTTTCTTTACCATGCACCAAATAATGAAAAAGGAGTTTGACAATTTACAAGAAAAACAGGACATTTCTAATCAAGAAAAGGCTCAGACAAGAGTCGTCGTAAAAGGTTTTTAATTAGGATGAGAAAAATATTAATGCTCCAATTCTTAGGCTTGTTGATGGTTATTTTATTGGAATATTATAATATCCATCCACTTTCAGATTTATTTGACGGTAGCAGCAAATGGGATGGAACCTCAAATCTTATATGGTTTTGTCTTATAATATGTCCAGCAGTTTATGCCGTTTGCCATAGGATAAAAGGGGCGGTTTGGTTGTTACTATTTTCATTATCCCCATTAATTGTAATGTTCCTAATGATGTTGATTACAATAACCTTTTTAAAATGAAAGAAAAGCTATTAAAATACCGCACAGACTGGAAAGCTATATACATTATTTGGATATTAAGTTCTATCTTCATAAACAAACCATTACCTTACCATTTCGAATATCTACTGAAACAATATGAAATTTTATTGTGGGGTATTGGAGCGTTTATAACAAGCATAGCTATTTACCATATTACCAAAAAGAACTGGATGCAAAGCCTACTTTTGTTGCTTCTGTTTTTAGTTCCCAAGCTATTGGTAATAATTGGCAATAATGTCAGTTCATTTATTTTTCAGTTTTTGGATATATGAGATTATTGGAAGATATTAAAATGCCTGTTTGCCTATCAATGGGTGTTTGTGCAGTCAGAACATTTATACATAGCTTGATAACAGAAGAAGAAAGATTTAGCCGCCTATATCAATCTCTTTATAAAGAAAGGCTGGATTATATTAATTCCATAGAAGATTGGCTGTTAATAGTTAACATATTGATACTTATACCAAGTTTTATATACAATATAAAGAGGAGAAGGACAAAGAATTGTTGTTTGCTACTCATGTTAATGGTTTTAGTCATTCCTTGGATTTCATATGCCTATTGCTTTAAATAAGTAACATTTGAGGAAACTCTTATGCTGCTTTCTTTTTATATAGTTACTACAATTCTAAAAGAAACTACCATATATAGCCCCATTCGCTAAAATGTTGCAATTAAAGCATTGGTAATTAAAAGAGAAATGATTACCTTTGTCTTAAACTCATAATCAGAAGATTTATGGAATATATTAATGAATTTCACAAAGAATGGATAGAACGTACTCGTCAATCAATAGCCTCTTGGAGCAAGCGACCTGCATCGCCAAAAGAAGTAAGGAAGCAGCAGGAGAAACTGAATCAACAGAGGGCTATAAGAGAAGGCAAACAGAAGAACTGATAAAGTTTGCCAATGACAATGGTCTATGGATTGACTTATCACACCTCAACATTACTTATATGGATAGAGGTGGTGAGAATGAAGTGTTCCATGATGGTAATGTGTCTGTTGTAAAATTAAATAACTTTGAGTACACAGGGGGTGATTTAGAGAACTTCTTCATTCGCATTGCTGCACACAACAAGTTCTTTGGCAATGTGCCTTATCAAATGATAGGCTTCGCTTATAACATCAGCTAGAATTTTGCGCGGTTCTCGTACAACCTTATATATTAGCTGAACGAGAAGCTACGGAAGATGAGATAGCCGCTTATATGCAAGCATTAGGCTTTGAAATGGACTATTACGACGAATATCATAATTCGGATTATGAAGTGTTTGATGCAGTTCCCAATAATGTGCTTTATGGCATAGACGGAGATTTATACTTCATTGACACACAGATTAGATTACTGTCTTAACTCCATTAGGAGTACTCTCATCTAAAGAGTAACGCATAGGCATTTGCCCATGATGCAGTCCTTTTTGATAATTCGTTCTTTTATTTACTAACAAGGAGTTTACCCATTGCTATTATAGCATTGATTAATAACAGATTGCAAAGACTTACAGGGATGCTGTGTCGCTGCTTCATACGGTATGACGGACACTATGGGTCGTATGCACTCAGACGCTCAGTTCGCTGGTTCTTCATCAGTTCCCGCTCACGTGGAAATGATGGGATTCCTGGGTATCGGTAACAATCCGATGGTAGGATGTACAGTGGCTTGTACGGTTGACGTGGCTCAGGCTCTGGCTAAGTAATTTAAGTTTTAGATTACGATATAAATCCCTGTAACTGCAATGGTTATGGGGATTTTTATTTAAATTATACTGCAATACTTATCTCCTATTCTGATACTCATTTCCTCTTGCTGTTCTTCTTATAATGGGTTGTGATTGGATAATGAAATTAAAGCAAATGATGGCTTAAATGGAGCTTGAATCTCTAAGATGAAGCGTGGCTGATTATCCTTAATTTGGAGCTAAATTGAAGCTATTCTGTGTGCAATCTGTGTGCAATTTCATATTTTTATCAAACTGCACACAAGATTTCACTTATCCACCTAACAAACAGGCAGATATATCATATTTAGAGAACTTCCAAATGTCTAATTTTAAATGATTAAACAATGGTAAGAAGTTCATTTGCTATCCTATTCTTCATAAGAGATAGCAGAGTTAGGAAAGATGGTACAACTTCAATAGAGGTCGTACTCACAGTGAATGGAGAACGATGTATTCTCCACAGGCAAGAAAGTTAAATCCTGTAATTGGGACAAGAACAAGCAACAAGTAAAAGGTAAGGATGAAAAAGCCCAAAGTCTAAACAACTACCTAAAAGCTATTTAGGCTAAACTCTATCAAAAAGAAGCAGAGCTATTAGAGAGAGGTTTTGTAATCACAGCAGAACTATTGCATGATATATAACCCAATATTAAAAGCGTATAAGTAATGAAATCAGAGAAAAGGACCACGAGTGGGTAAAGGCGTTCCACTCGAATTTCGACAGGCTGCTGGCCCTGCTCGAAAAATTGCTGGAAAAACGGCAACCGTCTACCTATGGCGATGAACTGCTGACGGACAAGGAAGTGGCATACTTGCTGAAAGTAAGCCGGAGAACCTTGCAGGACTACCGCAACAACGGTATTCTGCCTTACACACAGGTAGGCGGCAAGATTCTCTACCGGGCTTCCGACATAGAAAAGACACTGATGAAAGGGTATAAGGAGGCGTACAGATGCAAAAGGGAATATCCCAAACGTTCCCACAAAGAACACGCAAGGATTTTGATTTTTCTGGAGGGAGCGCAGTTTGCCATCTGCCTATTTTATTTGTGTTTCTAAAAATTAGCCTTTCCAAAATGATAAAAAAACAGCATATAGAATTAGGCCCTATTTGAACCAATCTATATGCTGTTTTGTCTTTGTCTTCTGACTTTTCCGTCAGTCGCTTGTTTCCGCTGCCGTCGACGCCCATTGTACAGACGTGAAAGGGAAAAGGTTTTCGGGCTGAATACGCTCTGAAAGAGGAAGATTCTGCCCGAAACGGCATAGCCGCCCGACCTTTTCGCTTTTAATAGAGTCTGTACTAACTTCTATGGACGGCAAGGGAACGAGCGACATATAGTGTTTTACAATATTTCAACTTTTGTTGCGAAATAAAGAATCTCGTTATTTTCCTTTTTAGAATCAAGTAAAAAGCGAACTTTTTTCCCTGATACAAGGTTTCTTTCCAGCCCTTTATAACTTCTTTTATCAAAATAAACATTTTCATCGCATTCACTCGTTTTGATAAATGCGAACCATCTTTCTTTAAAAATTGTTGATAAAATTTCTCCTTCAAGCCATTGTTGCTTATTAATTTCAATATCAAATGTATCTAACTGACTCGTTTTATTTACGAAAACCTCTCTTGCATTTTTTGTTACTATATCTGTAAATTCTTTACTATCTTTAATTGCAAATTTACTTTTACCAGATTTAACCCATTCCGTTATTGATTTCTTAAAAGTACTTATCACTTTCTTTAATGTTTCACCAAAATCATCAGATAAAAGATTTTTTTTTTCAATTTTGAACAAAACTTTTCTATTGCTTAAGTTGTACAAGATGAATTTAACGGATACTGTCCTGTAGTAAAAGTGAATATATAATATAAATGCGCCATATTTCCCGTCCCCGGATTTCCATACAGGACTATGTTTCTTCCCTCCCTAATGAAGTCCAGTGTTTCCAATTCAGGTAATATTACCTGTGCCTCTTTGGGCATGTCTTCCATAACAAGCTCATGCAGATACTTCATTTGTGGGAATCCCGCAGATTTTATCCTTGATTTTCTTCTACATTCCCTTCTTCTGACACTTTCTTTCCAAGCAATTCGGTCAAGAAATGCAGATGGCTCCAGTTTTCTCCGGCTGCCAATGAAAGGGTGTATTCCAGTTCCTCTTTAAAGGCCAGCAGCTTCAGTTCTGTCGCATAGTCATAAATGCTTGACTTCTCTTATTTTTCTTTTTCTGCAATATTTCTATTTGTTCATTAGGAGGGTATGTGAGTAAACGGAACGCAACAATATTTTTCCTTATGCAATCTATTCTTTTTAAGTAATAATACCGATTCTGACAAAAAGAGTTGCATAAGAAAAGTTTCATTGTATTCTTTCGTTAGTTGTAGGCTAACGCCGCCTGAGTGGATTAATAACCTTGGTATAGTTCTTATAAAACCAGACTTCGGTTAACTCATAGATGATTATGATGTAAAAATGAACGGAATATTACATTTGATTTTATTTCAAAGCCCGCCGTTCAATGATATTTTTCTAATTTTACCGTCCCGAAAACATTGTTTTCCTTATATTTGAAGAAATAATACTCATAATAAGAGCGTTACATTGAACAAAAAATACTATCTTTGCGGTGTCTGATCGGAGAAATGGTCGGATATATAGAAAGCGTTTTTTGCTTTAACTCAAAAATTACTTTATCTATACGGTTGGCCTGATTTGCAAGATGAGAAAGGTAAATTAAATGATGAGACAGCAAATATCCTTACTTTATTTGTAGGTGTCATGATGGAATCTCATGAGGCTGTTCAAGCTATAAATGCAATAACTAAAGCATTGGCAGAACAAGTTGTAAAAAGACTCCTAAAATAGCATTAACCCAATTTGCTTTTTATAATGTAGCAAAGCAAGTAGGAAAATGGATTGGTGTAAAGTTAACAAAAGATACCTTTGCCAAAGGTGCAGGTAAAGTTATCCCGTTAATTGGCGCACCCATATCTGCTGCATTGACTTACTGGACTTTCAAGCCTATGGCAGGTAAGTTGAAGAAACAATTAGATAGCAATCTGGAATAATAAACCTTATAATAATTGATTTTATGAAAAAAAGATTCTTTTATTTATTTTCATTGTTCATACTACTTCTTTCCGTGGTATGCTCTTGCAAGGATGATAACAATGAGCTTACACCACCCGAATCTTCTCCAGAAATAACAATACCAAGTTCGGAGAATCTAAGTCCCGTACTATTGCAAGAAGGTGGTACAGTAAGTCTTTCATTTACTACTACTGCTGATTGGACTGCATCTTTAGTCAATACCCGTGCCGAAAGTTGGATTACTGTTACTCCTTCTTCCGGTAGTAAAGGTAAGAATGAAATAACTATAACTGCTACGACTAATGAAACATACGACGAACGCAATGCAACAGTTGTATTAAAATGTGGAACGGTCAGTAAAAACATTGTCGTAACCCAGAAACAGAAAGACGCTTTAACTGTAACCTCTTCCAAATATGAAGTGGATAGTAAGGGAGGAAATATTAGTGTAGAGGTGAAAGCTAATATTAACTTTGAGGTTGAAGTAAGGGCTGATTGGATTAAACAGCAAACCGAAAAGACACGTGCTCTTACTACAAGTAATCTGAATTTCACCATAGAACCTAATGAAACTGGAGATAAGCGAGAAGGTGAGATTATAATCAAGAGTGGAGAACTATCAGAAACGGTCAAGGTCTATCAGGGATTCGGGGACTTTATAACTCTGACAAAAAAAGACTTCACTATTCCAGAAGAAGGTGGCAATGTGGATATTGAAATAAAAAGCACGCTCGGTTATGAGGTTAAGATGCTATCTGATGTAGATTGGATAACGGAGATTCAAAGCCGTGCGGTCTCTACACATACACACCATTATACTATATCTCCTAATGATACCTATGATTCAAGGGAGACTAAGATTGTATTTTATAATCCAGAAGATGAGAGTGTAGCTGATACTGTAACCATTCGACAGTTACAGAAAGATGCTATAGTATTGGCACAGAATGAATATATAATGGAAGCAGAAGGAGGAACTATAGAAATCAAGGTAGATGCAAATGTAGAATATACAGTTACCACTTCTGACAATTGGGTTAAACAGATTACTACCCGTACTTTATCTACTGAAACACTACGGTTTACTATTACAGCAAATGAGAGTGAGAACCAAAGGGCCGGAAGTATTACTTTGACTGGTGGTGACATAACTAAGATTATTGCTATAAGACAAGCCGGAAAAGATAATACAAGTGGTGGTATTGACGATATGCCTACTCAACCATGGTAAACTTTTAATCTGAGAGATCATGAATAGAATGAAATATATAATTCAGTTATTGGTCGCTATAACTTTATGGGGCTGTACCGATGAAGAGATATTCAAAAGTAAAGGTGACATAGAAGTTATAGCAGGATTTGCAAATACACGTACTACTTTTGTAGAGGATGATGAAGTAACACATATCACTTGGAATACAAAAGATGTTATCGGATTATTTACGAAGGAACAGAGTAACCTTCAATATATGGCTCTAAATGATGGTGATGAAACAAAGTTTGGTGCTTTAGGAGAAAAAATAACAGCTACAGAAGGAGAAAAGGTGTATGCTTATTATCCTTATTCTATAGGTACAGAAAATCTTCAGCAAGTAAAATTACCAAGTTTGGCCTTTCAGCACTATAAAAAGAACGCCTCAGAACGGGATTTTATATATGCTTTAGGAACAGTAGATAACAATATATTATCCTTGCAGTTCAAGCATTTGTTCGCATTTCTTAAAATAACTATTCCTTTAGAACTGATTCCAAGAAGAGGAGATAATCATACTGCATTTGTTGTCAGATCCTCGGAAAAAATAGCTTGCCATAGTAATGAAGATATACTCTATTTTAACTTAGAGAAAGAAGAATTCACTGCTGATGATTTTTCTAATGACATATACTACTTTGTTCCTTCAGATGAAGAACTGGAAGGTAAGCAAGAAATTACATGTTATATAGCCATACTTCCTCAAACAGAAAATGCAGAGATCAAAATACAGACTTGGAATGATGATGGAGAAACAGAATATTTAATAATCAAAAATGCCCCGTCGGGAGGTTTTAGAGCTGGTAATGTATATACTTTATATCTAAATGAAAATGATAACGAAACAATCAGAAAAAAAGAACGGGATGCATTGATTGCCTTCTATAATGCCACAGATGGGGATAATTGGAGCAATAATGAAAACTGGTGTAGTGACAAGCCGGTTTCCCAATGGCATGGAATCACAGCAAATGAAGGGCTTGTTCAATCTATTGTTTTAAACGATAATAATCTTAAAGGAAAAATAATGGTATCTGAACTTGCCAATTTAAGCCAACTAGAAGCCTTATGGGTTTCAAATAATAGATTGACAGAAATTGATTTAAGTTATACCCCAAAAATACGTACCGTAACATGTGAAAATAATTGGCTGACAACCTTGAATATTAGTAAAAATAATTGTTTAGACTATTTGATATGTTCAGGAAATCAAATAGCAGTTTTGGATGTAAGTAATAAGACTGAATTGGAACACTTGCATTGTAGTAATAATAAAATTGAAAAATTGGATATTAATAATAGTCCTAAATTAGAAACTTTATGGTGCAATTTCAATCAGTTAAGTTTGCTTAATATTGGTAATAGCCCGAAATTGGAATACCTAGAGTGTAGTGTTAATTCAATAAGTACTATAGATGTAAGTAATTTATTATCTTTGAAACATTTAGGATGTAATGACAATCTATTGACAGAATTGGATGTTCATAATAACAACCAATTAAAAGAGTTGTCATGCTTCAATAACCAAATAAAATCTCTTGATGTGAGCAATTGCCCTAATATGAATAATTTGCATTGTGATAACAATCAACTGTCAACTATTGACATAAATAAAAATACAGAATTGGTATCATTAGGTTGTTGTAGTAATCAAATAACTAACATTGATATAAGTAATAATACAAAATTATCTACCTTCTACTGTCATTTCAATGAGCTGTCATCATTAGATGTAAGCCGCAATATAGAACTGGAAACGTTATGGTGTCATCAAAACCAATTGTCTTCTTTGGATGTAACAATGCTTCCCAAACTGAAATCATTCTTTTGTGGGAATTATATGACAAATGTTGGCAATCATCTTACTACTATTGATGTTAGTAAAAATCCATTATTAGAGACATTTAGTTGTTATGGTATGAGATTGACAGATCTGGATGTTAGTAATAATCCACTTTTGGATAATTTAGAATGTTCTCATAATCCTATATCTTCAATAGATGTAAGCAATCAGACCGCTTTAACTCAACTATGGGCATATTCCATGAATTTATCTATGCTTGATATCAGCAATAACCCTCATTTAGAGTGGTTAGCAACTCAGGGAAATCCGAACCTGTCTTGCATTTATATAATTCCTGAACAAAGTTTTGATTATCATATAGATGAGAGCACTCAATTCGTCTATAAGGATGGTACTGATTTTTATGAATCTGTCGATTATGCACAAGATGGTAGAGTTACAACACTGCAACGGGCAACACAAGGAAATGGAATTGATATAGTATTTATGGGAGATGGATATTCAGATAGGTTGATTGCTGATGGTACTTATAACAATACAATGCGATTGGCTATGGATAAATTCTTCTCCGAAGAACCTTACAAATCATTCCGCAATAATTTTAATATTTATTCTGTAACTGCGGTATCTAAAAATGAGGGCTTCAGTATTGGGAAAGAGACTGCATTTTCTTCTTTCTTGGGAAGTGGAACATTGGTAGGAGGCAACGATGCTCGTGTATTGGAATATGCCCAAAAGGCTCTTCCCATAAACCGTATGGATGAAGCATTGGTTATTGTGATGATGAACAGTACACAATATGCTGGAACTTGTTATATGTATCACCCATCAGGTGGTGATTATAGTAATGGTACATCTATTGCTTATTTTCCCGTTGGAACAGATGAAACGGCACTTGAAGAAGTCCTACATCACGAAGCAGGAGGACATGGGTTCGCAAAACTCGATGATGAATATACCATTGTTCAAGAAATTAATACCCCAACAGAAGACTTTATAAATGAGCGTCAACGATTGGCTTCAAATGGCTGGTGGAAAAATATAGACTTCATTTATAATCCAACGACTGTGAAATGGAGTAAATTCCTCAATGACTCACGTTATGCTTATGATGGACTGAACATATTTGAAGGAGCTTCTACTTTTGAAAAAGGTGTTTATCGTCCAACGGAAAATAGTATCATGCGTTATAATACAGGCAGTTTCAATGCACCTTCACGAGAAGCCATTTATTATCGCATTCATAAATTAGCTTATGGTGAAAGTTGGCAATATGACTATGAACAATTTGTAGCATACGATGCCATTAACCGTAAAACAAGTGCTTCAACACGTATTCCCTATCGTATCACAGATAATAATACCATTCCGTTACATGCCCCTATTGTCATTAAAGCACCTTGGTATAAAGCTAAAAATAATGTACCTAAACAGCAGAGAATATTACCTCGTAACATTCATCGTTCTCCACAAAAAATAACAAAAGTTACAATGATGGATGATGCTCATGAATCTTATATTCAAGGAAGAGAAACACTAACTAATAAGAAATAATTAAGATAATAGTTTTAAGATAACGCACTAGGACATAAATCTTGGTGCGTTATTTTTTGTCCTTATTCCCAAATCGCTAAAATGCTATTTTCACCAGCCCAAATCCTAATATCTGAAATATAAATCGCATTTTTATGTTTATAGATTTTATAAGCAGGATATTAGGAGCTGAAAAAGTTTCTGTTTCTAATCGTCAGGAAAAAGTTACTACTCCTAATGTAATCGAAAAAAGTAGTACAAATACCAAGCCTATCCCTGAAAAGTATAAGAAAGACATCAAAGCGCTCCTGGACAAATATGGGGATGCTTTTAAAACTGGATTCTGCATTAACCTCACGCTTCAGGAGGCTTTATCCATTATGCCGAGAGATAGAAGGAGACGTACCGATTCATACAGAGGGTTGCAATCTTATTTGAAAAGGGAATTAGGCATTACATTATCAATCACATCACAAAAAAGTAAATCTACAACATTATGAAGAACTATTTTATAGCAAACGGAGAGGTGCTCAATACAAATATGAGCATTGAAGAAATAGAATCACGAGTACAGGAATCATTAGACAAGAACACCTCCGGAATGGTACAGTTCAAACTCAAGGAAATCAGCAAGAAGGAGGTCAGAATGTTCTTTGTCAGGGACTTCGACTATGATTCCAACAAACCAATTATTTTTGACGTAGATATGGCCTTAATAAGTGGAGTGGGAATAGGAGCATTCCAGCTACAGGCTGTAGGTGGATACCCAATGATACATCCGCTAAAGTTTGCCGGGAAGAATTTCTACACGGATATAACGGCTTTCATCAAGTTCTATAAATTCCAGTTGTTTGAAGAGACGGGACAGGCAGTGGAGCATATAGGTCTGAGATGCTATTCGGACAGGATTTTGATGCAAATAATCTTTTAGCCCATGCTCCTATGAAATATATGGGAAGTAAAAGGCGCATCTGGAAATATATTGCGCCTATCATATTGAACGACAGAGAAGAAAAACAATACTATGTAGAACCTTTCTGTGGTGGCTGTAATAGTATCTGTCAAGTAGATGGTTTAAGAATAGCTGCTGACATCAACCCTTATCTGATAGCCATGTGGAAAGATTTATTGCATGGAGAAAAATATCCGGAAACAATAAGCAAAGAAGATTATGAAAAGGCAAAAACGGCTTATAAGACCAATGACAGCACGACCTATTCTATGGGAGAACTTGGCTGGACAGGTTTTATAGCTTCTTACAATGGAATCTTTTATCATTCTTATTCCGGAGTGAGCACATCGGATGGCAAAGATTATGTTCAAGCCAGCATAGCCAACATTTACAAGCAAATTGATTCCATGAAAGGATGTGAGTTGATATGTTGTTCCTATGAAAATCTTGAAATCCCAAACGATTCTATAATCTACTGTGACCCTCCCTATCGAGGGACGGAAGGTTACGGTTTAGCATTTGATTACCCGAAGTTTTATGAATGGTGTTTTCTTAAAAAGTCGGAAGGTCACCGAATCTTTATTTCCGAGTATTCCATGCCATCCGATTTCACGTGTATTTGGGTTATGGAAGTAGCAAATTCTTTAGATAGGTATTCAAGGATGTTGGTCGTCCGCTTCTCGCAGGCTTCTTTCATCATATAGAATGCAAAGTCTTCGAAAATCCTGTAATCACGGTTCTGGTTGGCTGTGGCAAGAGTTGTCTTGGAACATAGCAACCATTTGTATTAGACTTCAAAGTTACAAAATCAAGTTCATTTCAATAAACCGTATAATTAACTATATTTCAATAATTTCAAAGCACTATTTATCCGCTTTTACGGGACAGTAGTGTAGTTCTATGTAAAATACGACTCAAGTTATTTAATTTATTGCACAAAAATCAGGTTTAAACCATAATTTGTATTATCTTCGTAATCATAAATCATTGATAACCATGTGCGAATACAAAGAAATAGAAAACATCAAGCTATCCAATGGAAAAACCATCAAAGAAGTAAATGAAGAAGTCCGCCAAGAAGTGGAACGCATCTACTTGGAAGGATGGGCAAAAGGGATTGCTATACCTTTTAAAGATAAGCAAGGGAATATCTATTTGGAAAATCCGGATGGCAGTGAGGACTTGGTAGAATTTAATCGCAAAGATAGAAGCTACAAAGTCATATCGCGCGTAGCACAAACAGGGCAAGGCAGATATGCTTACCTATTAAACAAGTAAGCTATGCAATCACGTCCCCCGAGTTCACGGTTATTGCTGGTCCAAATGGTGCAGGAAAAAGCAGACTTTCTCCTTACTATATTCATTGCAAATCCTTTGATGGCGATTTGCTTGCACTAAAACTACGCAAAGAACATCCCGAATGGGAAGAGCGTTGGATAAGTGGAACAGTAGCAGGAGAATTACAAAAACAGAAAGATAATGCCATTACCTTGCATAAAGATTTTGCATTTGAAACCAACTTTTCAAACGAACTTATTCTAGCCATGATTAATGAGTTTAAAGAAACTGGTTATAAAATTTCTTTATTCTATTTCGGGCTAGATTCTTTAGATGAAAGCACCTATAGGGTAATGCAAAGAAAAATGTTTGGTGGGCATGATGTAGCAGATGAAATTATAGAATACAACTTCCATGAAGGTATAAGGCGTGTTCAATGTAACTTGCACCTATTCGATAATATTACCTTTATAGATGGCAATTCCAATTTTGGCGAAGTGGTGGCTATTTATATTAAGAGGTCAGGTAAACATGAAATTACCAATCATAATTTTACATGGTTCAATCAGTTCTTTGTAGAAGCATTTAATAATGCTGGAAAGTTCTTTCATAATTTGAATTAAAAAGATTTGAGAAAGAAATCGCAAACAACTCTACTAACAAACGATTTAACAACTTCTTTTTGCTAACATGAACAGAAATCACTACCTTTTGTTATATCAATAAATACTTTATGAAGCTGATAGAAAACAACATACAGACAATTATCGCTTTGTGTAAGAAACACAAGGTGAACAAGTTGTTTGTGTTCGGTTCTATCCTTACCAACCGTTTTAATAACGATAGTGATGTGGACTTGATTGTTTCTTTCAATAAAGCAGAAATAAGCGACTATTTCAATAACTACTTCGATTTTAAATATTCATTGGAAGATTTATTCGGAAGAGAGGTTGATTTATTAGAAGAGCAAACCATAAAGAATCCATATTTGAAAAAAAATGTGGATGCAACAAAAGCATTGATATATGGATGATTTACCAAAAAAAAATTTGCAAGACATACTGACAACCATTGAAGAAATAGAAAGTTTCTTTGGCAGTGAGCCGAAGCTATATGATGAGTTCTATAGCAATCTGTGTCTATAATAGATTAGTAAGTGGTTATAGGGATGCAATACTATTACCTACCATAGTCTGACCGACACAATGGGACGTATGCACAGTGACGCTCAATTCGCCGGTTCATCCTCAGTTCAGTTCCCGCTCACGTGAAATGATGGGATTCCTAGGTATCGGTAACAACCCGATGGTAGGATGCACTGTAGCTTGTGCTGTGGACGTAGCTCATACCATTCCTTTTTTAATTACCCCTCAATTCAAGCCATAAGCAGGTTACTTTAATGGAAGCTATACGTCAAGGTGAGGAAGATATAAAGAATGGCAATTATATAGCA
>BLLV01000246.1 GCA_011959205.1 Bacteroidaceae bacterium | reverse complement strand
GTCCGTTGTTATTATAGAATACGTCATTCTGCTCGCTGCCTTTTAGTTCCATGGAGTCGAAACCTTGTCCGTAAGAGAAACCTTTTACAGCGTTGATACTTAGCATGGCATTGCCCAGTGCGGCATGTAACTTCCCGAATACCGGCTGGCCTAATCCGATGGGGCATCCTTTGATGACGCAGCTCACTACACCACCTATTGTGTCACCTTCTCCTTTGATTTTCCAGATAAGTTCTGCCATTTCCTTTGCTTTCTCCGGATCGGGACAACGCACATCGTTTGTTTCTATCAAGTCGAGGTTATAACTCTTGTAATCTTTATCTAGTTTGACAGGTCCTACCTGTGAGGTATAAGCGGTGACACTGATTCCTAATTGTTTCAAGGCTAGTTTGGCTAAAGCTCCTGCCACTACACGCGAGATCGTTTCCCGTGCTGAAGAGCGTCCTCCGCCACGATAGTCACGGATTCCGTATTTTTGCATGTAGGTATAATCTGCATGCGAGGGGCGGAAAAGGTTCTTGATATTTTCGTAGTCGTTTGAATGTTGGTTCTTGTTCCATACCACAAATCCGATGGGGCAGCCGGTGGACTTGCCTTCGAATACTCCTGAAAGGAATTCCACAGCATCGGGTTCCTTGCGGCTGGTGGTAAGTAATGACTGTCCGGGACGGCGGCGGTTCAGTTCCTGCTGAACGAAATCCATATCAATCTTAATGCCGGCAGGGAAACCGTCAATGACGCCACCTACACCTGGGCCGTGGGATTCGCCGAAACTGGTTAACCGGAAAATATTACCAAATGAATTGAACATATTGCTTGTAGTTTTAAAAGTTTCTTTCCGTAAAGATAATAATTTTAGGGATAATATACTTGATTGTTGCTGAAAAATTAGCAGAATGGATAAAAATAGGGTACGGATTGTATGAATTTTACAGTTTTTCTTATTCCAAACTGTAAGAGCCTGTTTCAATTTTCTTCCCTAATAATTTTATGGTTGAAATTTTGACCATTTCCTCTGCCGAATCGAATAAAGCCTTATATATAATAATGTGTAGAACCACATCCATGCTGTCCGGCATCCGGCTCTGGCATGAGAGGTCTGTTTTGTTGTAAAGAAAAGTAAGATATCTTACTTTTTTCAGTGGAATATGGTCGTTTATCATACTCTATAGGAAATGCCTTGAAAAATCCTTCAAAAGCTTCAGCCTGTTCGCAAACGCC
>BLLV01000245.1 GCA_011959205.1 Bacteroidaceae bacterium | reverse complement strand
AAATGGATAAGACAAAAATCATCGTGGTGGAGGACAACATCGTGTATTGCGAGTTTGTCTGCAACCTGCTGTCACGTGAGGGATTCCGCACCGTGCAGGCTTTTCACTTCTCGACCGCGAAGAAATATCTGCAACAGGCCGCAGACGGGGACATCGTGGTTTCCGACCTGCGCCTGCCCGACGGCAACGGTATCGACCTTTTGCGCTGGATGCGCAAGGAGGGCAGGATGCAGCCCTTTGTCATCATGACCGACTATGCCGAAGTGCATACAGCGGTGGAAAGCATGAAACTCGGCTCGCTGGACTACATACCCAAGCAGCTTGTGGAGGACAAGCTCGTCCCTCTGCTACGGAGCATATTAAAAGAACGGCACACCGGACGAAGCCGTATGCCCCTGTTCTCGCGTGACGGCTCGGCGTTCCAAGCCATCATGAAGCGGATAAGGCTGGTAGCCCCCACCGACATGAGCGTGCTGATATTCGGGGAGAACGGCACGGGCAAGGAGCATATCGCCCACTTGCTGCACGACAAGGGCAAGCGGGCAGGAAAGCCGTTTGTGGCTGTGGACTGCGGTTCACTCACCAAAGAACTTGCTCCGTCGGCATTCTTCGGACACGTCAAAGGAGCGTTTACGGGTGCGGACAATAGCAAGAAAGGCTATTTTCACGAGGCGGAAGGTGGTACGCTGTTCTTGGATGAGGTTGGTAATCTCGCAATGGAAACCCAGCAGATGTTACTCCGAGCTATACAGGAACGAAGATACCGCCCGATAGGTGATAAGACGGATAAAAGTTTCAACGTCCGCATCATCGCCGCCACCAACGAGGATCTGGAGAAGGCGGTCCATGAAAAGCGTTTCCGGCAGGACTTGCTGTACCGCCTGCACGACTTCGAGATAACCGTCCCGCCGTTGCGCGACTGTCAGGAGGACATCATGCCTTTGGCTGAGTTCTTCCGCGAAATTGCGAACCGGGAACTGGAATGCGATGTCATCGGCTTTGACGGAGAAACCCGCAAGACATTGCTGACCCATGCGTGGCCGGGCAATGTCCGCGAGCTTCGTCA
>BLLV01000244.1 GCA_011959205.1 Bacteroidaceae bacterium | reverse complement strand
CATTTCAGCTATTGTATATTCCTCATTGTTTATGCTATATATTTCTCCTTTCTTTTGTGCTACCATCACTCCGATGCCCACCTCCGAATGGGTAGGCTTTATGACAAGTATTTTTTCTCTGTCGAGCAGTTTTACGAAAGCATCGGCATCCATCCTTGTCGATAAGGAACCATCATCGGGGCAGTCCCATAACGGAAGAAGGCCATGCTTGTCTATAAAAAAATAGTACTTCGGCATGCACTCTTTATATTGATGAAGGATTCTGATGAGTGCCAGTTTATCACTCACAGCACCATGATAAGGCCGGTTGAAAGGCCATCTGGAATTATGTTCCCTGTCACTTATAAATTCCTTTTGGTTTGAGCGATTTATCTCACACAATCTCACCATCTCTTTTGTAAACCCCCGATGAACCTTCCATGGGTCTTTCAGATAGTCAATCAATCCCCATTCCTTAAACGATTCAGCAAAAGCAAAAAATCCACGGACAGTATTTGCCGTTTTTCTTAAAATACCCATTACTTTAAACAATATATCTTTTGTTTGACAAAATTCAATAATTTAATCCGTATAGGCTTGTCAATGCCTGCAAAATAAATAACCAATACAACACTGGATACTATTATAGCTCCCTGTAAAATAACCCCTTGCCATGTCGATACGTCCACATAATAATATGCAAATGCGGGAACAGGCAGAGATAATAAAAACACCCATAAACACACTTCAAACACCTGCATGATTTCTTTCCACGAATAACCGGCATACCGGACCATGAAATATGGCTTAACGATAAAAGACAGGGACAAGGTCATAATCAATTGGCCCCATGACATGGCCAACGGATCAAATCCAAACTTAAACAACACATAAATGATGAAAAAACACAAAATTCCCATTATCGGAGCCGACAAAGCATTTTCTTTCATCCTCCCGGTAGCGGCAAAAGCTGTATAAAATGAAGTATTAAATACATTGAATACAGAAGTCATGACAGCTATCTGAAGAAAAGGCACAGCATACGGTGGAACCTCCTTCAGCCATATATGCAAGATAGAATCAGCCATCAAGCAAATGGGCACTCCTAAAATAAGCATCAGATAAAAAGAATACTTCGTTGATGAAAGTAAAAGCTTACGTGAGCCTGCCTCGTCATGAGCCGCATATTTTTTTATTATCTGCGGATTCACGGCTGTCCTGAAATTATTTACAAATTGTACAGCAGCCATTTTCACTTGCAAGGAAACCGCACGTGAAGCCACAACAGCAGGATTGAAGAACATGTTTAATAAAATCAAGATTCCTTGATCATTCAATGCCACAGAAATGCTTCCAAGAAGATTCCATCCTGAATATCCAAGTAGTTTCCTCAATACAGACGGATTACAAGAAACGGAAAAACGAACTTCGTGAAACTTATACCTGCAATAAAACAAGTAGAACCATATCAATCCGATCTGAAGAATACATAATAATGTGGCATACAGAACCAGTTTGTCAAAATTACCCAGCAACAGCAGATAGACTATCAAAAGTTTTAAGGACACCTCAAAAATACTTACATAAGCATAAATAGCCATTTTTTCACGTGCAATGATAACAGCAGAAAAAGGTGTTTGAACGAGGTTTAAAAAAGCTGTAATGACAGACAAGTGAAACACATATACAGCAGCATCCATTCGTTCTTGGGCTATCTGTAACTTATAGTACAAAAACCAGCTCCCGATGGTTTCTGCCAATATAACAACAACGAATGCCAATGCCAGATGTATAAGAAACGTGGTCGAAAATGTTTCTTTTAATTTATTTTCATTATTCTCGCCAAGAGCAAATGTTATAAACCTGGAAGACCCAGCACTGAGTGCTCCATTAATAAAAGCCAAAAAGCCTACTATTCCCCCTACAGTTTGGTATAAACCATAATCATCTATCCCAAGCACATCAAGTATGACACGGCTGGTATATATGGATACCAGCATGGTAAACATCATACGGACATACAGCAACAAGGTGTTTTTAGCGATACGCCGGTTATTGGTCTTGGACACGGACATCAGAACTTAAAATCTTGGGGCTTAGTGCCACGCCAGGGTTAAATATAAAAGCCATAATCATCACACCAGGCATACCCAGGCTTGTCTGGCCATACCAACTGGTTGACAAAATAATGGGGAGTATTTTTGAATGCGAATACCTGTGGCATAATTGCCTGCAATTCTTCTTCAGAAAACAAAGGTCCTCCGGCTATTTGGGGCAAATCAAGGCTGGGAGCTACGCAATTATATTCAAGTATAACCGGTATGCCTTCTCTGTCAACAGCTATATCCCATCCTACGAGATCAAAATGCGGTAATTGTTTATGCAATTCTATAGTTGCTTTTATAATCATTTCATACGAAGGGATATCAGTTGTCACTTGGGCTGGCAATGTTTCTGTATGGGTTGACAGCATCCTGTATTTTGTTCTTTGCACTTTTCCGTCAGCTGTCACCAGCACAAAACCTCCTCCTGCTGATGCATTGTCTATCACAGTACCTTCACCGCCAAAGCGTTGAATTGTACGCAGACACTCGTACCGGCCTTTACTGTTATAATAGGTCATTACTCGAAGCGTATTAACTGAAGAGTTATTAAAACTTGCCATCCGCGGATGTTGGTGCACGCATTCTTGAATAAGAAAATTACGTCCATATCGGTTGAGCAATTTTTGCAAGGTATCCCCATTTATTTCTTCTTTTTTCAATTTCATCACACCGTTTCCCCAAGTATCGTAAGTCGGTTTTACAATGACATCTTCATGGAAATCCACCAAAAGTCCGGCAGCTTCGGAAAAAGAACATTGTTTACCCCCCCCATGTAAAGAATTTTCCATTAATACAATTTGTCACCATGCGAGGGAATCGTATTTTAACCGTTTCATCCAGTAATTGCAATCGCAAAAGGACAGGAAACATATTCTTGTCTTCATAAGCACGCCGGAATGGCCAACGATTCAGATAAGGATTGACCAGATAATAATAAATACCATAAGGCAAATAAGCTTCTGATTTTATTCCGTTGATTTTATAAAAATATTCTTGTTCTATTCTTGGTATTTTCAATCCATTGGAAAGTTGCGCCCAATACTTGCTATAATCATGCCTGAATGAATCAATATCAAAATCAGAAGCTATACTGTGTTTGTAATGCCATTCTGCCATATCTGCCAGTCCGTTGTGGAAAATATCCTGCCTGTTTCTGTAGGCATGCCGTGATTTTTTTAGAAAATGCAATACTTTCTTATACATTATAATATTTGTTATTTATGTTATTAAAATACGCAATGCTGGAACTTAGTTCTGTAAGTATCTTTATATTATTGAGAGTAAGAGATAATCTTATGAATCGGACCCCTTCTTCATCTATCTGCTTCAAGGCTTCCCAAGAGGCATACCTCTTCAATTAAAGCACTCACTGGCACCTTAAACAACGTTAAACTTTAAAAATACGGTTTGAATTATTTCATTTGATATTCTTCTATCTTCCAATCGCTTAATGTCCTCCGATCACTATCAAAGTTTATGCCTACCTTCACCACCGGCAATCCGTACAAAGCAAAACGTTCGGAATAGTTTTTCAATAGAGCAACAAGGCATTCTTGGCTATGCGAGTGTTATTAAGCCGGATATTTACAGATTCCATTAAAAAAGAAATACTACAAAGTAAATAACTATTTAACATTTAATTAGAGCACTGGCAAGTGTCCTAAATAACATTAAGCTAAAAATATATATATTGAATTACAGCACACACAGGTGGAGGCTATTATGGTTGTAAGCAATATCTCATTTTTGGAACGCTTGTGGAAAACTTATTTTAATGCCGAAATTTTTATCAACGCTCTTCGTATCTTGATTCTTTCCGCATCTTTACGAATATCATCCGTATCAATGTCTACATCACATTGCGCATCGGATGCATATCCTTCTCTCGCTTTCTGCCAGGAATATTCACCATGTGTAATGGAACTCAGGCTCCATGAGTCTTTTGAGGCGTATGTTTGGAATATTTTGTCTAAAACAGCACTATATTTTTTTATATCTTCTGACAGAGACATAGCCTGAATGGAACCATCCTTATACATTTGACGAATACCAACAAGAACAGGACCATATCTCCATGCCTTAAATTTTTCGGGAAACAAAGGTTCCCCCGTTTGGACAATAGACTCACGCTGGCTAAGATAAAGCAACTTGTGCAATTTCATCTCGTCGATGCAAAGACCAAACTGTTCCTTATAACGCTGGCATATATAGGATGCTATGTTTATTACATCTATCATAAGACTTCAACTATTTATAGAACAAAGATAGGCAAAATATCGAAAGAGAGATGTTTGCGTTCCTTTTTTAACCTAATAATTTCAATAAATTCTATTATTGACACTCTCATAAGCACTTATTTTGTTTGATATTCTTCTATCTTCCAATCGCCCAATGTCCTCCGATCGCTATCAAAGTTTATGCCTACCTTCACCACCGGCAATCCGCACAAAGCAAAACGTTCGGAATAGTTTTTCAAATCAATCTGCCGCATGGCAGCATCTGCTGACTTATTCAATTTCAGCTCTATCACATAAAGCACATGCTGCGTGCGCATCACCATATCCACACGCCCCCGCGGAGTATGCACCTCCACATCTACATACATGCCCAACAGGCTGAAAATGGTATAAAGCAACGATTGATAGTGTCCTTCATAATCAGTATTGGCACACTGAGGCACCGTGGCAAGGAATGTCTGCAACAGGCGCAGGCCATCGTCCATCCGGTTCTCTGAAATGGCCTCGAACAAAAGAGCCACAGTAGTAAGTCCCTCCACCGATTGACGGTGCAGGTATCCGGACAGCAAGCTTTTCATCAGCCCCATACGCACCTCATTGTTGGGGATGTCCAGCATATAAAGACGGGTGAGCGGAACATAGTTCTTTATCGTCACATAACCGCTTTGATAAAGCAACGGAATAATATTCGTCATACTTTCCGTAGGAGCATTAAACGATTCGGCCAATGCTTTCCGCTCTCCTATCTGCTGGGGGAGTACATGATATTTGTTCAGCATCTCTATCAGATAGGTGGGCGTCCCGCTACCAAACCAATATGAATCCATCCTGGCATCGGCAAAAGCGTTCAGCAGACTGAACGGATTATAAATATCGGGAGACGGCCAAGTGAAATGATAGCCGTCGTAATTATTCTTCAATTCAACAAGCACTTCCTCAAGGGGCAGCCCCATGCGTGCGGCCAGCATGTCCAAATCAGGTCCCATTTGTGTCAACATTTCCTCCTCACTTATACCGCAAACAGCGGCATAAAGACCGTCCATGCTGACGTTCTTGATATTGTTCAGTTCGCTGAAGATACTCAGTTGGGAGAATGTGGTGATACCGGTCAGGAAAACATATCGCAAATAAGGATCACAAGCCTTCAGAGGACTATAGAAATTACGCATTACATTGCGCAGCACAGGCAAATTCTTGTCTTCATGCACCACATCGAGAAGCGGGGCGTCATACTCGTCAATGAGAACGACCACTTGCCTGCCGGTCTGCTTGAAAGCGCGCTGAAGCAATCCTGCCAAACGATCGTTCAGGGTTACTTCTTCCTCCTCATGTCCATATATTTCTTCATATCTGAACAGTTGCACATTCAACATTTGTTCCAGCCGTTCCACATCCACATGTTTTGCCAGGCTCATGTCAAAATGAAACACCGGATAGCGAACCCAATCCGTCTCCAGGCGACTAATGGCCAGCCCCTCGAACAATTCTTTACATCCTTCGAAATAAGAGTGCAACGTACTGGTGAGCAAACTTTTGCCAAAACAGCGCGGACGACTCAAGAACAGATATTTGGAATCGGAATGTGTCATGCGGTACACATATTCCGTCTTGTCAATATACAAATAGTTCTTTCGGCGGATTTCCGAAAAAGTCTGTATGCCTATCGGATAAAGTTTTCGTTGCTGCATCTCTGTTCCTCCCTTACTCATTGTCGAATTGCAAAGAAACAAAATACATCTGTATTTTCCTAGCCATCTTCTTTTTTTATTCTGTCGGCTCCGCCATCCGGAATGCTCCCAGCCGTTTACCTATAGCATCGTTCTTTGTACAGGTATTCGGGCTAGTCAATCTTCTCGAACGGAAAAGCATGAAGATAGCTCACCGCCACCGTCATATTGCCGAAAGCGAACACCAGCCTTGTGTTGCGGTGCAGACGCATGATGCACCCTTCCTTACCCCGGAAAACGCCACCGGTGATACGGATCCGTTGCTTTTTTTGAAGATAATCCTCTAAAGGACGGTTCATCAGTTCTATATTGTAAGGCATGGATTCGTACAGATAGATAAATTCCTCCATCTGCCGTTGAGGGATTACCGCTGCACGGTGGGTGTTATAGTCCGTCACCAGATACTGGCGGGGAAGCATGGCGGATAGTATCAGTTTCAACTGATCTAAGGGAGCACAGACAAACAGCCAGCCGTTACCTGCCACTTCTTTCTCGTCCGTCAAAGTATTCAGTTTCTCGGTAGATCCGGTAACAAAAGCCTCTTTCACTGCCCGGGCAGCATCACGGCGGGCGATATATGCTTCCTTGGTATAGGTGCATTGCTCAAAGCGTTTCCGGTGATCGGCCGTAGTATAGGAAAAGACTTTGAAACAAAAGAATCTCTCTTCTGTTTTACCTGATGAAGTACGAATCTTTACGGCTTTTCTGCCACTGAAAACGCTGATATAGCGTTTCAATTCCTTGTTTGACAAATATAGATAATACCAGTTGAGTTCCGGGTATTCCTCTCCTATTCCCGCCAATGGCGTGATTCTTTCATTTGACCCCGGGTCTGGGCTGGAAGCGATTGAACTGCAAAGCAGTAACTTAGGCGCTTCGCCCGTTATGTTTTGATTGTCTGATGGGAGTACTTTTACAGATTCCACATCGCTCTTTGTTGTCATCAAAACATTACAATTTAAATTCATAAACTTGAAATAATAAGACTCTGGTAAGCCTTTAAATTTCCTCCTTTTTTTGGGGTTCTCTTATGAAGAGAACCCCAAACCATCTTAATTAATTGATAATGTGATACATATAGCCCCTTACCACTAAACCTTTGAAAACAATAATCATTTTTAAGCCAATTTGAAGACACTTTTTCTAATGCGAAAACTTCCAGATTGAAGAATTATACGTATATTTGCAGCAAAATGGGGTTCTCTTCATAAGAGAACCCCATTTTGCTGCAAATATTTAAAATGTAAATATTTTGATTATCAAGCTATTACAACACAGACTTACTACCAAGATTTATTCTTTCCATTCAGACTTCCGTAATGCCATTTAAAGTGGGATTTATGGGCAACTTACAGACAAGTACCTTTCAAAAAGATAATACATTAACAAAGATATGTTTTGAATGTAACATTGACCTGTAGCCAAAATAATATTAGTAATACCAGAAAGATCAGCAAATTTCCACTATATACTCGTCAATGTTCCGCGTTTCTTTACTGAAGTTCACTCCTACCTTCACCAAACATTTTCCATCTTGCATATAAGGTATCAGATAACCTTTTTCATCTATCTGCTTCAAAGCTTCCCGAGCAGAACCGTTCAGTTTGAACTCGAATACATAAATGCAATCCCGTGTGCGGACTACCGCATCGGCACGACCACGCGCACTACGCACCTCGGTCTCTACGAACTGACCCATCAACGTGAATACGATGTAAAAGACTGCTTGATAATGACGTTCGGTTCTATCACTTAAATCGTATGGAATACCGGCAAAAAAGATTTTCAAGCGTTCCATAAAAGCATCTATATCACCGGCACAAAGCTCACGCATGAACTTGGCGATGTGAAAACCCGTCTCGTCATCGGATACCTGAGTATAATAAGGTATCAGAAAATTCAAAAAGCCATAACGGACTTCATCATTGGGAAAACCCAATGTGTACAACAAAACATCCTTGTCATAATCTTTGATGGTAAGATAACCACTCTGATAGATCATGGGAAGAGGATTCCTTACCTCGGCACGATATTCAAAAAAAGCGGAAGCCGTCACTTCAACCCCATCTATCAGAAGACGCAAGTCGTAATCACTCTGTCGCAACAAATCCACCAAATAGGTCGGAGTACCGGTCTGAAACCAAAAGTTATCCAAAATTTTTGCTTTGCAAGCATTCAACACGCTGAAAGGATTGAATACTCCTTCACAATGCGGATAGAAATGGTAACCGTCATATAGGCTGGTCATCTTGTTCAAAGTGGTATCAAAATCCATTCCGTTGGCACTTCCCAAACGCTGTATCTCAGGATGGAATGTACGAGCCAGTTCTTCCTTGGTTATACCGCACAGAGAAGAATAATCGGGCCATGAACTAATGTCTTGCAATTGATTCAAATCACTGAATACACTGACTTGGGAGAACTTGGTGACTCCCGTCAGAAAAACAAAACGCAGATAACGGTCCGAACTCTTCAAAACACCATAGAAGGCTTTCAATATACGACGGAATTCATCGAGCAGTTTCTCATCAAGCAGACTTTGAAGCAGAGGCTTGTCATATTCGTCAATCAGAACAACCACTTGTCTGCCTGTCTGTTCGTATGCACGACGGATGATGCCGGAAAAACGATCGGAAGCTGTTTTCTCCCGCTCTTCCCGTCCCCAAATATCTTCCCACAAATTCAAATGACGGGCAAGCATAGAATCCAGACGGGATGCTGAATCATATTTTTCCGCATTCAGATCCAGATGCAATACCGGATATTCTATCCATTCTTTTTCCAACCGCTCAATGGCAAGCCCTTCAAACAAATCCTTACGACCTTGAAAGTATGCCTCCAATGTGGAAACAAGCAGGCTCTTGCCGAAACGACGGGGACGACTCAAAAAATAAGGTTTCCCGGTATGAGCCATCTGATAAACAAAAGCTGTCTTATCTACATAAAGATAGCCATCTTTACGGATATCTTCAAAAGTTTGTATTCCTATCGGCAATTTGCGGAACTGTTCCATAACTGACTACTTTTCTGCAAATATAAAAATTTCACCGCAGAGAACACAATGTTTTGCAGAGTTTTTTGTACCTCTAAAAACAACCCGATGAATTAAGACATATAAACAGCTGACCGTACTGTCATAAAAAAGAGGAAGCGTCCTCTCCCGAGATTACGCTTCCTCCATCCATACAAATTAAATCTTAATTTTGCAACCGGAAGACTACAGGAACTGTGTATTTCACCCTCACAGCTTTTCCTCTTTGCCTGCCGGGCTTCCATTTCGGCATGGAACTGATCACGCGGATTGCTTCCTTATCCAGATACGGATCCACACTCTTCATCACTACCGGATTCAGAATCTCGCCATGAACACCTACAACGAACTGCACCACTACCTTTCCTTGAACTCCTTGCTCGGCACTGACGGTAGGATACTTGATGTTTTCGCTCAGATACTTCATCAAATCAGCATTACCGTTACGGAACATCGGCATTTCTTCCACCAAAACAAATTCCACATTTTCTTCCACCACTTCCTCGGGCACCTCAATGGGAGTCGGTATAATTACCGGAGCATCCGTAGGGTCTGAAGCTGCAATATCGGTTTCTCTTTCCGTCGATTCATTATCCACTATATTGAGCTCTTCCGGGTTGACGGCAGCCGGCGGAGGCGGTGGCGGCAGAGGTTTATCCTGATGGTAGGTTACAGGAACTAATTCTTCAAAGAAATCCGGGTCACTGACTAGATCACTAATCGCATAAGTTACATTACGTTCAGTCCATTCGAACGAAACAAACATAAACGACAGCGTCACAATGAGACCCATGAACAGCCAACGGGACTTGCCCTTTTCAAGGTCGGCTCTTCGTGTTTTTTTCACTTCCATAACAAGTGTTTTTAAATTAGACAATATGTGAGTAAAAATCTCAGTGTCCGCTTTTAAACTGGAAGTAAGATAATAAAAATATAGATAAGTTAAAAGGGAAAGGAGCGTCTTATATTATTTTTTAATATAAAACACCCCGAATTCAATTCTGTTAAACAATTAATTTAAAAACAGTTGTTTCTTTAGTTAATATTCAGTTTTACGTTAACATATCCTGTCTACTCTACGACAATGCCGGTTTCCGCCAAGCCATCGGCCGGTTCATCTCTTCTACGAAAGAAACCATGAGGAGTTTTCACAACCCGTTTTTATTCATTACAACACTTGTACTGAATAAAAAACAATCAATTTTGTTCAATACAAATGATTTATTGAATAAAAAACCTATCTTTGCATCAAATAAGAGCCCAAACAATATGAAAACAGTCATCCAAAGCCAACGGGAGGAAAGAGACTATCTCCTTTCTCACCCTTACTTATTCCGCCAAACAAAATATAATGTTGACGAGCTGCTTACCAGCAAGCAAATCAAGCTTATTACCGGGCCTCGCCGTGTGGGAAAGTCCACTATGGGCCTGCTCATGCTAAAAGACAAGAACTTTGCCTATCTCAATTTTGACGACGCCCTGTTACTGGAGTCTTGGGATGAGGCCGTTGTCATGGAAACACTTAAACTTATTTACCCCGACTATGATTATCTGCTTCTTGATGAAATTCAGAACCTGGACGGTTGGGACTTATGGGTATCAAAGCTCTACCGCCATGGAATCAACATGTTTATCACAGGCAGTAACGCCAAGCTGCTGAGTGGTGAAATGGCAACCGTTTTAACAGGTAGATATATTCAGATTGAAATGATGCCTTTCAGCCTTGAAGAAGTATTTGAATGGAAAAAAATGAATCTACGCCTCATCAAAGATACGGAGCAAACAACAGCCGCTGCAATCATTGATGACTATCTGCACAATGGCGGCTATCCTGAAACAATTGAAGCCAGAGGACTCACCCGCAGCTATCTTTCAACTTTGTTCGACTCCATTATATTAAAAGATATAGCCAAACGACATAGGGTCCGCAACATTACTGACCTCAATAATCTTGCGATGTACCTGGTAACAAATTTCTGCAATCCGCTTACTGCCAACGAACTAGCCAATGAACTAGGTTTTTCAAGCGTTGCTACGACCAAAAAGTTTATGGATTTTCTTAAAGAGCCTTATCTGTTTTTCTATCTTCCACGCTTCAACAACAAGCTGAAACTAATGAAAAACGCACCTCAGAAAGTATATATTGTAGACAATGGATTTGTTGCCTCGAAAGCGTTTGGTTTGAGTGAGAATCTGGGTCGGTTATTAGAAAATCAAGTGTTTATGGAACTCTTGCGCAGAGGGTATGATACAGAAAGAACATTGTTCTATTACCGTTCACGTAATGACAAAGAAACCGATTTTGTTACTCGTAATGGCACTCGGATAGAATGCTTAATCCAAGTATGTTACGATATGAGTTCGCCTAGAACTGAAAAACGTGAAGTAGACAGCATTATAGAATGTGCCGGAGAATTGAATTGCAGTAATCTGGTTATTGTTACCAAATCAGAGAGCCGGACCATTGAAAAAAACGGCTATACGGTTAAGGTTATGATGATATCAGAATTCTAACACATCAGCGATATTGAAGTGTAAACCAGAAAGTCATATTCCCTTAAAACCAAAGCCTGTTTAAAGTTCATCAGCATTGTTTTTCCAAAATGGCTTCTGATAACACCACTCCTCACGTAATTAGAGCGGATTTCCACCAGCTCATATCCAGCACCGGATAAGGTCTTTTCAAATCCCCCCATACAGCTTTTATCATAAGCTTACCATTTCCTGCAGAATACCTACTGCCGTCTCTACTGTCTCTACGTTCTTGACTACCATGCTGCGCTTGCCATTCTGCTCACGCAAATTGCAATAACGCGGATTCTTACTCATGTAATCAATCACCTTGCCAAAAGCTGCACTTTGATAATAAGGACTTTCCAGATTACTGATAAAGAACAAAGTCATTCGTCCGGCTTTCAAGAATACCTTTTCCACACCCAAGCGTTTAGCCAATCTGCGCAAAGGTACGATACGCAGAAGTTCCATCCCTTCGGGAGGAACCTGTCCGAAACGGTCTTCCAGCCGTGCCTTGAAAGCGAGCAGATCCTTATCCAGTTCCAATCCGTCCAGTTCACGATAAAGCAACATACGTTCGCTGCTGCTGGGAATATACTCATTGGGGAAAAGCAATTCCAAATCACTTTCCATCTGACATTCATCCACAAAGTTCTCACCACTGATTTTCTCTTCTCCCGCTGCCTGCAACTCCTCTGCGTAAAGATCGGCAAACTCATCCTCTTTCAATTCCTTCACCGCTTCGGCCAGTATCTTCTGGTAAGTTTCATAGCCCAAATCGGCAATGAAACCACTCTGCTCCGCCCCCAGCATATTTCCGGCTCCACGGATATCCAAATCCTGCATGGCTATATGGATGCCGCTGCCCAAATCACTGAAATTCTCAATGGCTTGAAGACGGCGCTTCGCCTCGGGAGTCAGTGAAGTCAATGGAGGTGCCAACAAATAACAGAATGCTTTTTTATTGCTTCGCCCCACACGTCCGCGCATCTGGTGTAAATCACTCAAGCCAAAATTCTGCGCCTGGTTGATGATAATCGTATTGGCATTCGGTATATCAATGCCACTCTCTATAATGGTGGTTGCCAGCAGCACATCATAATCATAGTTCACAAAGTCGAAAATAATCTTTTCCAGCTTTTCAGGCTCCATTTGTCCATGACCGATGCAGACACGGCAATCGGGTATGTTCCGCTTGATCATGGCTTCCAGCTCTACCAGATTCTGTATGCGGTTATTGACAAAGAACACCTGTCCGTTACGGCTCATTTCAAAATTGACCGCTTCCGTAATGATATCTTCATTAAAGGTATGCACCTCTGTCTGAATAGGATAACGGTTGGGAGGCGGAGTCTGAATGACAGAAAGATCACGGGCACCCATCAACGAGAACTGCAAGGTACGAGGAATGGGAGTAGCGGTCATGGTAAGTGTGTCCACATTCACTTTTATCTGACGCAATTTCTCTTTCACACTGACTCCGAACTTCTGTTCCTCATCTATGATCAGCAATCCAAGATCTTTGAACTTAATGCTTTTGCCTATGATTTTATGTGTACCGATCAAAATATTTATTTTCCCATCCGCCAGTTCCTTCACTATTCTGGAAACATCTTTCGCACTGCGGGCACGGCTCAAATAATCAACCTTACATGGAAAACCCTTCAATCGTTCGCTGAAAGTCTGAAAGTGCTGATAGGCCAGCACCGTAGTGGGAACCAGCACAGCCACCTGTTTGTTATCCGTCACAGCCTTGAAGGCAGCACGGATAGCCACTTCGGTCTTTCCGAAACCCACATCACCACACACCAGACGGTCCATAGGGCGGTCGCTCTCCATATCGGCTTTGGCATCCTGAGTTGCCTTCAACTGGTCGGGGGTATCCTCATAAATAAAGCTCGCCTCTAATTCATGTTGCAGAAAGCTGTCGGGACTATACGAGAATCCTTTTTCCTGTTTACGTTGCGAATACAGTTTGATCAGGTCACGGGCTATATCCTTGATTTTACTCTTGGTACGCTCTTTCATTTTTTCCCACGCACCGGTCCCCAATTTGTTCAGGCGGGGAGTTTCTCCTTCTTTGCCCTTATATTTGGAAATCTTGTGCAGGGAATGAATGGAAACAAATACCACATCCTCATTCTGATAAGTCAGTTTAATCACTTCCTGAGTAGTATTCCCATTCGGAATGCGTACCAAACCGCCAAAACGGCCTACACCATGATCTATATGCACCACAAAGTCACCCGGCTCAAACTGGCTCAACTCTTTCAAGGTCAATGCCACCTTACCGCTACGTGCCTTGTCGCTACGAAGATTGTATTTATGGAAACGGTCAAAAATCTGATGGTCTGTAAAGAAGCAGCTTTTCAATGCATTATCTGTAAAGCCCTCATGTAAAGTCTTGTTGACCGGAATGAACGTGATATGGTCACCGCGCTCCTCAAAGATATCTTTCAGACGCTTTGCCTGCTTTTCACTATCGGTACATATATATAAGGTGTAACCCCGTTCTAGATAATCAGTGAATGAAGAGCTTACCAAATCAAAATTCTTATGAAAAATGGGCTGGGCCGTCGTGTCGAAAGCCAACATTGCCTGTGGAGTTCCCGTAGGCTTGCTGCCAAATTCAATCCGCTTGAATTCCATGGCCCGTACCGTAAACTCCGACTCGTCTATCAGTTTCAGTTCCAGACTCATCAGTTCCGTCTTCTCTCCCTCGTATGCGGCAAGTGCCTGAGGAGAAAGCGCCTCCTCCCGTACTACCTGTATTCTTTCGCGTACCCAAAGAAAATCTTTCATTGCCAGAACTGTTTCCCGAGGAATGAACTCGAAGAAAGACACCCCGTTCTTGTCGGCGGCATTCGTCAGTTCGGGCACAATGGCAATACTCTGTTTCTTCTCTTTCGAAAGCTGGTTCTCCACTTCGAAAGTACGGATGCTGTCCACCTCATCACCAAAAAAGTCAATACGGTAAGGATACTCGGAAGCAAAAGAGAAAACATCAATAATACTACCGCGTACGGCATATTGCCCCGGTTCATAAACATAATCCACACGCTCGAATCCGTAACCGGCCAGCACTTCCGTGATGAACTCCGTGTCCACATGCTCACCCACACCCAGTTTTAACGTCTTGTCCATCAGTTCCTCCCGCGACACCACTTTCTCCGCCAACGCTTCGGGATAAGTCACCACACATAGCGGCTCACCTTTCTGCAAACGGCTCAGTACCTCTGTGCGCAGAATTTCATTGGCGGCATCTTTCTGTCCATATTTGATGGCACGACGATACGAGGATGGAAAGAATAAAATATGCCCATCACCGTTCACCTGTGTCAAGTCATGGTAAAAGTAACCCGCCTCCTCCAAGTCACTCAATACAAATACAAATGTCTGTTTATTCTCTCTAAGAAAGGAGGAAACAAATAAAGCTGCTGCAGAAGCATACAATCCCCCTAGGAAAATAGTCCTCACCGAGGAATCTTCCAATAACGTAGCCAGCCCCTTAGTGTTAGGATGACCGGCATAAATACGTTGTAATTCCGAAATATCCATATCTTTTTTTAAGATGGGGACAAAATTAAAGAAATATCTTATTACTTCCTCCTTTTTTTGCCAACTATTCAAGATTTTCCTATTTTTGTGCTCTAATATATAATCCCATGGAAACAAAAGCAATAAACACAAAGTTGAAAGGACACGCACGTGTAGATGTAGCCGATGTGCTACGAGGACTGGCAGTGATGGGAATCATCATCCTGCATTCCATCGAACATTTTAATTTCTACTCATTTCCCGACACAGCCGGACAAAGTGCGTGGCTGAACTTCTCGGACAAAGCCATCTGGAACGGGTTATTCTTCATGTTCGGCGGAAAGGCATACGCTGTATTCGCTTTACTTTTCGGCTTTAGTTTTTTTATTCAAGACGATAACCAACGCCTACGGGGAAACGATTTCCGTCTGCGTTTTTGCTGGCGGCTAATACTCCTTTTCCTGATAGGTAATATCAATGCCAGTTTTTTCACTGCGGAAGTGCTGGTCCTTTATTCTTTAGTAGGCTTCATCCTGCCACTGACCTGCCGGTTGAAGGACAAATGGATATTTGCACTGGCATGCCTTTTACTGATTCAGCCCCTGCCGCTTTACTATGTAATACGTGCCTGCCTCGATCCGGAATTCGTTACTCCGGCTATCCCCACCCGCAGTTTCTGGAATGCAACTTTTGCTGTACAAAGTAATGGTAACTTCCTGGAAACCATCCGTGTCAATTTATGGGAAGGACAGTTGGCAAGCCTTGCTTGGGCATGGGACCACGGACGGGTATTCCAAACAGCCGCCCTTTTTCTGCTCGGCATGTTGGCAGGGCGCAAAGGGCTTTTTTTAAAAGAGCACTTGAAGGTATGGAACAAGGTACTTGCAGGCTCACTCATCGCATTTTTCCCTTTGTATGGGCTGGGTAATATGCTATCGGACTTTATCACAAACAAATCCATCCTGACCCCTCTGTCACTCATCATCACCTCGCTTTCCAATTTCGCATTTATGCTGATTCTGGTATCCGGTGCCATCTTCGCTTTTTACAAGACAAACTTGCACGACGGATTGATGAAAATCACCCCATACGGAAAGATGAGCCTCACCAATTATATCACTCAAAGCATCGTAGGTTCCATGTTATATTACAACTGGGGATTTGCATTGCACAATCAGTTTGGTATCACAGCCAGCTGCCTGGCAGGAATCGTTTTCTTTATCTTGCAATTCGCATTCTGCCGCTGGTGGATGAACCACCACTCGCACGGCCCGATGGAATACTTATGGAAACGGGCAACCTGGCTGAAATAAACCGAGAACCGAAGTCTGCCGGCATTTGTTAGACATACAAATAGAACTTTAAAATATGCGCGAAGAAATCATTAAACTATTAGACCAATATCGGTTGAAAGAGGCATTATCCCAAATGACAGGATATGCTACGCATACTTCCGATTGGCAATTAAAAAATGAAATAGAAGCCCTGCAAACATCATACGACCTGATGCTGCAATATACTTCGAAAGGGATGAAAGACCCCAACAAGGTAGAAATATACCATAAAATGTTACGCACGGCATACGAACTGGCCGACCGTATCCATATAGCCATACAGGCAACAAAAAATTACGAAGCCTATTATGACACAATGCGCACTTTTGTCCAGATGCCTCCTCACAGCTATGCCGAATTACAAATGCAGCTGGAAGCATACACGGAAGACATGGCTACAGCCCCATTGATATATACCACAGAGGCCCAAAGGGATGAAGAAATGGATGCCATGAGAAAAGATCACGAAACGGCCGTAGATGAATTATTCGAAAAAATATGGGTATCCGTCCGATGGAGTGAATCGGAATCTGCTGAAGCGCAAGCTTTGTTCAACTCCCTATTGATCCAGGCAAACGACCTTTCCATCATGGTCAGCGCCGTCACCCTGAGCCTGCTGCAAATATTCGATATCCGCAAGTTCATGTTTCTATTGAACGCCTATGCCCATCAGGATGCCATGCTGAATCAGCGCGCCATTGTAGGTATCGCACTGACATGCTACTACCATGAAAAGCGTATCCTTCAATACCCCGAAGCTGTATCGCGCATGAATGAACTGAATGAAAATGCCGAGTTCATCAAAGACCTGCATAATATCCAGATTCAATTATTGCAATCTTCCCGTGAAACCCAAAAGATAGACAAGAAGATGCGTGAAGAAATCATTCCCGAAATGATGAAAAACCCCAAACTCAAGGAAGGACCGGAGGAAGATGCAGAAGATCATAATCCGGAATGGGAAGAATGGATTGACCGTTCAGGAATCACCGACAAATTACGCGAACTGGGTGAACTGCAAATGTCTGGAGCGGATGTGTATATGAGCACTTTCTCACAACTGAAACAATTCCCATTTTTCCGTAAGATCCCTCACTGGTTCTATCCTTTTGATCCACAATATCAGGATATCGCCAAGCTATCTCTCGAAAATGACGAACAAAAAATATCCCTGCTCAACATTTTGATGAATTCGGCTGTATTCTGCAATTCCGACAAATATTCTTTCTGTTTTACCATGCTACAAATACCGGAAAACCAAAGATATCTCATGCAACAACAATTGAGCGGACAACATGAAGCTTCTGAAGAACTGAAAGAACGTTTAAAAGAGATGTCACAATCAAAAGCTCGTGCTGAATTTGTGAGCCGGCAATATATCCATGACCTCTACCGTTTTTTCAAATTATGGTCAAGAAGACATGAAATACATGACATTTTTGAAGACACTCTGGACTTATGGAACAAAGAAACATTGTCTCAAGCCTTGTTGCATAAAGATTACATCAACAAGCTGGCAGACTACCTGTTCACACACGGTGCCCTGACAGAAGCCGGAATGCTCTATGATAAATCAATTGAATTATACCATCGTGAAAATGCCGAATTATGGCAGAAAGCAGGTTTCATTTATCAGAAAATCGGTTCCTATAAAAAAGCGATAGATTATTACCTGCAATCAGACCTGCTGGCTCCTGACAATGTATGGAACAATCGCCATTTGGCACAATGTTATAGAAAAGAGGGAAACTACCCCAAGGCTTTGGAATATTATAACAAGGTGGAACAGGTACAGCCCGACAGCCTGAATCTGGCACTACAAATAGGACAATGCCTGATGGCACTGGAACGATACGATGAAGCACTGGCTTATTTCTTCAAAGTGGAATATCTGGATAAAAAGCCACAGAATGCCCGAAGAGCCATAGGATGGTGTTCTTTCATCACCGGCAATTATCAACAAGCCAAGAAATATTATGACTTGCTGACGTCCGGACTCGACCCCATTATAGAAGACTGGATGAATGCAGGACATGTGTATTATATCCTGAATGAAACAGAAAAATCAATAGAATATTATCGCAAAGCCCAAGAACTATGCGGTAGCCATGACGAGTTTGTCAGGCTTTACCAAATAGACAAGAAAGACTTGATAAAACAAGGAGCCAACGAAGTAGACCTATTTATCCTTCCTGATGAGTTAATTTAAAGAATTATAAAATAAATCTATTCGGGATAGAAGTTTTGTATAATTATGCAACACTTCTATCCTGACTGGTTTTTTATCATCCAAACGATAATTAACATGCACATTATAAGTACTTAGACCATAATCCATACAATATCCGATATCATTAGGCAAAGCTGTTCTATTTGCCAGCCGCCCCAGATTCAACAAAAAATAGAAAAAACTATCTACCCCGTCATAATCAATCACATAAGCCTGCAAATTCAAATTCGCCTGATGGCTGATGTTATTATCATAATTATAATAAGTGTGACAACTAGACACACTATCATTGGCTTCAGTAAAAACAGTAGTCACTTCTTTTAACCGTCCCAACTGATCAAAAACATATTTTCCTTGCACATTCCTTAAGAAGCGGCAATCGGAAGTAGCACGATAATCAGAATTGATAAAAACAGTATCCCCTTTATAACTATAGAATGTCTGTTTATCAGCTTCATAAACTCCCTCTTTCATCTTCAACATACAACGGTTCCTACTCTCCTGCGCCTTGCCTTTTCTCATTTGAAACGTTACATTGCAAAACTTATTACCAGTTTTTAAACAATCCATCTGCCCGATAATGATTTGCTCTCCCTCATGCTTTATTGGAGTATCTCCGTACTTTATAATTTTACCATCACGATCATATTCCAATTTCAAAATTTGTTCTTCCTCTCCCGTTAAATCAGTGACCTTAGTCACATACATGCCAACCATCTGTTCCTTACATCCCCCAACAACAGACAAAAGGAGTAACAAAGAAATATATTTTACAAACAATTCTATTTTCATAAGTCAAGTATCATCTCTCTGCAAATAAAACAAAAAATATTAGAACCAAGTGCACTTTGGCGCTTTTTTAACTCAACTTCTTTATCATCTTATTCCGTTTTGAACAGCAATTATAATCAAGAAGTGAAATATGGAATGGATTATACATCTTTTGAGAAGACATTCAGAAACGGCAATTTTTCTGACAACGACTGTAGACTTCCGGATTGGAAACAGGCATTACCAGACAAAGAATTCAGAATGAACACGCAGATAAATGGAAACCGGGAAAAAAACAAGAAAGGATTTTTGGATTATTTATTCCGAACAGTATTTCTACTTTAAAATAAAATCCCTAGCTTTGCAAATCAAAAAAATTAGATTATGAAGCATATACGGAATATTTTTCTTCTTCTAACCTCTTTATTTATAATGGCTTCGTGCGGAGAAGACCGCAGTGGGGAATACTATGCATTAGTTGGAGAAAATTTATGGATAGAACAAATAATGAAAGAACATTATTTATGGTATGACAGTATTCCGAAAATAAAAGAGAACGATTATTTTTCCGAACCGAAAAACTTCCTGCAAAAATTGGTTTATACCAAGGCACAAAACGGGAAAGGAGACCCATATTCATATATAGAAACAAAAGAAACCTCCGATGCGTCCCGTTCCTACCTGCAACGTACCTCTACTTACGGATTTGATTTTGAATTAATGACCGATCCCACCGGAATCTCGTCACACGTATTTGCCCGTATTTTATTTGTACTACCCAATTCACCAGCCTCAGAAGCCGGATTGGAACGAGGAAACTGGATATCAGCTATTGGCAAAGAAAAACTGACCAACAATAATTACGGGTATTTGATGAAAGGCGGCAATACAGCTTTTGCCCGAGAAAGATTGGTGTTTGACGAGAAAGGCAATTCCAGCTGGATGGCAACAGATACTGTCAAAGTAGCGGCATCACGCCCCGTAGAATTGAACCCGTTCTATGTAGATACTGTATATGAAGTAGCCGGCAAAAAAATAGCCTATATGGTTTACAATGAATTCAGTACAGGCCCCAATAACCAGGCTACAGATACAGAATACAGGAAACAGATGAAACAGATATTCGCCCGGTTCAAGGGGCAGTCACCTGATGCTTTTATTTTGGATTTACGATACAATCCAGGTGGCTATCTGAGTTGTGCCACTGATTTAGGAAGTTACCTTGCACCCGCTGCAGATCTAGGGAAAGTATTTTGCACGACTTTATATAATGACATCAGTGATCCGCAAAGGGTTAACTTCCCTCTCAATGCAGAATTGGCTTCTGAAAATTTGAATCTGAGCAAACTCTATGTGCTAACAAGCAAATTTACCGCATCGGCTTCAGAAGCTGTCATAAATTGCCTCCGTCCATACATAGGCACAGAAAATGTAGTGGTAATAGGTGAAACGACTGTTGGCAAAAATGTAGCCATGGAACCATACCAAGATGAACGTTACAACTTTATTTTATGGCCGGTAGTGGCATACGTTCTCAACTCGGCAGGACAAGCCAACTATGTAAATGGCATTACCCCCGATTTCACATTGAACGAACGCAACCTCATCTCCCCTCTCTACCCACTGGGAGACACCCAAGAATATTTATTGAAGAATACCATAGCCTATATTACAACAGGAAGTATGCCCGACCTGCCACAATCAGAAGAACAAACTTTAAAAGGAAAGATTATCTATAACTCACTGATTCGAAAAAGCATGAATGGTATCCGGCTACGGTAGTCCAACTCATCCGGACTTAACGCTCCAATTTATAACAGACCGTGTTTAATACATTTTAAACATGGTCTGTTTTTTTAGTTGAACTTTTCGCCCCCTCCGAGAGTTTTGCAAAACTGCTGCCACTGCTACCACCCTTTTTACTGGAACCTCGATGGACAGGGAGTTCCATAGGGTGGTGTCAGCACCTTTTTTTAGTTGGTAAAAAGTGCTGCTGCCACCACTTTTTTTTCTGTTCTTGCCGGAAGTGTGATACTTTCCGGCGGTCTTTCGGGAACTGGCGGCAGTGCTTATTGATACGCATGATCTGCCTCATTCGTCCGTATCTATAAGATTATTATTGAACAAAATTTAAACAGGCTTTAAAACAGCTGTTATTTACATTATAAAAAAGAAGCTCTAATAAACTTGGCAACAAAAATTTCACCAAAGAACAGACTGTTAGTGAACAAAAACATAAGGTGACCGTTGTATGAGAGAAACTAGACGAAAAACAATTAGTATTAACTTAAACAAAAACTTGACATGAAAAAATTAATTCCTATCCTAATGGCGGTCTTTGCATTGGCATCTTGCGAAAAAGACCCGGACATGGACAAACTGGACAATGAGTATTTGGTATTCACCAGCCATGATACGAATACTAAATTCAGTGATTCCAGAACTTATTATACCCCCGACAGCATTTTGGTCATTGGTGACAAAAAAGATCCCGAATACTGGAAAGACGAAAATGCCCAAACTCTGATCAATGCGTTTGTCACTCAAATGAACGCCGCCGGTTATACGCGCATTTCTGAAAAAGAGAATGCCGACCTTGGACTACAGGTGAGCTATGTAGCAAGTACCTACTATTTCCAAGGCTACTATAACGATGGTCCCTGGTGGGGATATTATCCCGGTTATTGGTATCCCGGTTACTGGGGTGGCAACTGGGGAGGTGGATGGTACTATCCCTATCCTATCACTTACAGTTATAGCACCGGCTCATTACTGGCCGACATGGTTCATCTGAAAAATGCTCTGGAAGGACAAAAAGAAAAATTGACCGTTGTCTGGAATGCATACATCAGCGGTTTGCTGGGCGGAAGCGGCAGTTTGAATGCAAACCGTGCAACAACCGCCATCAACCAGGCATTCGCCCAGAGTCCTTATCTGAAAAAATAAACGTAAGTGAAACAAGTATTCATTTAAATAAAAAGGAAATATGAAAACTATAAAATATTTTACTCTCAGACTGATGGCGGTAGCCGCTATCGCCATAGCCTTTGCCCTGCCGGCAAAAGCACAGGTTACTCCGTTTACCTATTTCAATGTAGACTGGCAGTTCAACGCTCCTATCAGCAATAACTTTGCAAACAAAGCAAGCGGTTGGGGTATGAACTTCGAAGGTGGATATTATGTACTGCCGGATTTGTCAATCGGTGCCTTCATCAATTATCATACCAACAATGAGTATATTTCACGTCAGACATTACCCATCAGCAACTCGGCAGCCCTGACAACCGACCAGCAACATTCCGTATTTCAGTTGCCTTTCGGTTTCGCGACACACTACCGTTTCAGCGATGGTGCATGCCAACCTTATATCGGATTGAAACTGGGTGCCAACTACACCAAAATGTCCAGTGACTTTTACATTTACGAAGTGAAAGACAATACTTGGGGTTTCTATGTATCGCCTGAAGTTGGCGTGAATATCTACCCTTGGACAAACAGTATCGGCTTCCATCTGGCAGCATTCTACAGCTACTCTACCAACAAGGGAACCGTATTTAACTACAATATGGATAAATTAAACAATTTCGGTTTCCGCCTTGGTGTGGCATTCTAAAGATTTCTAAACTATTCTGTTAATTAGGGGGATTATCCGTGCGCCAGGCAGGGATAATCCTCTTTTTTTAATTAATAAAATTAAATTCGGGCGGGAGTGTTAATATAATAGTTATTTTTGTATGATATTTATTCAGCTAATACAAAAAATGTATGGAGAAATCCGATAGTATTATTATTATACCTACCTATAACGAAAAGGAAAATATAGAAAACATCATCCGGACTGTATTCGGACTGGAAAAGTGCTTTCACATACTGATTATCGAAGATAACTCACCAGACGGCACGGCAGCGATTGTCCGCAAACTACAGACAGAATTCCCCGGCCGTCTTTTCATGATTGAGCGTAAAGGCAAATTAGGACTGGGTACTGCTTACATTGCCGGATTCAAATGGGCAATAAAGCATCAATATGATTTTGTATTCGAAATGGACGCCGACTTCAGCCATAATCCGAATGACCTGCCAAGGTTGTATAACAAATGTGCCGTTGAAGGTTATGACGTATCTATCGGTTCACGCTATATCAGCGGTGTGAATGTAGTGAACTGGCCGATGGGACGCGTGCTGATGTCCTATTTCGCCTCCAAATATGTACGGATTATCACCGGATTACCCATACATGATACCACCGCCGGATTTAAATGCTATCGCCGTGAAGTTCTGGAAACGATCGGCCTGGACGGCATCCGTTTCAAAGGTTATGCGTTCCAGATAGAGATGAAATTTACTGCCTACAAATGCGGATTCAAGATAGCCGAAGTCCCTGTGATTTTTGTCAATCGCGAACTGGGCACTTCGAAAATGAACGGAAGCATCTTCGGAGAAGCTGTATTAGGAGTCATTCAATTAAAACTGGGTAGCTGGTTCCGCAAATACCCGCAAAAGAAAACAGTATGAAACGTACATGGATAAAAAATGCACGGATCGTGAATGAAGGCAAGACTTTTCACGGTTCGATAGTGATTGAGAATGAAGTCATAGCTGAAGTGCTGGCAGAAGAGACAGCCCCCGCACAACCCTGTGGAGAAACAATCGATGCAAAAGGTTGCTATCTGATACCGGGAGTAATAGACGACCATGTACACTTCCGCGATCCGGGACTGACTCACAAAGCCGACATGCATACTGAAAGCGCAGCAGCAGCGGCAGGCGGAGTCACCAGTTTTATGGACATGCCCAACACCACTCCGCAAACCACGACCTTGGAAGCCTTAAATGCCAAGTTTGCCGATGCAGCAACCAAAAGTATCGTAAACTATTCATTCTATTTCGGAGCGACCAATACGAATGCGGATATACTCCCCACACTGGATAAAAGCCGGATATGCGGTGTTAAATTATTCATGGGAGCCAGCACGGGAAACATGCTGGTGGACCGCATGGAAGTACTCAAAAAAATATTTGCCAATGCAGGTATGCTGATTGCGACACATTGCGAGGAGCAATCCATAATCAGTGCCAACACAACAGATTTTAAAGAAAAATACGGGGAAGATCCTGATATAAAATACCATCCGCTGATTCGTAGTGCGGAAGCATGTGCATATTCTTCCTCATTGGCCATCCGGCTGGCGAAAGAAAACAATGCCCGCCTGCACATCCTGCATATCAGTACCGCACAAGAGTTGGATTTGTTTGAAGACAAGCCCCTGAGTGAGAAAAAAATTACGGCGGAAGCCTGCGTCTCACATCTATATTTCTATGACAAAGATTATGAGACATTGAAAGGACGTATCAAGTGCAACCCGTCCATCAAGACTTTAGAAGACCGGAATGCTTTACGCAAAGCATTATCTACCAACCGGATAGATGTAATAGGCACCGACCACGCCCCTCACTTACTGAAAGAAAAGGAAGGGGGAGCATTAAAAGCTGTATCGGGTATGCCGATGATACAGTTCTCATTAGTGGCGATCATGGAATTAGTACGCGAAGGCATATTCAGCATAGAACAACTGGTTCAGAAGATGTGCCATGCACCGGCCGAGCTCTATCATATTGAAAGACGAGGCTACATCCGCCCCGGTTATCAAGCCGACCTCGTATTGGTAAATCCGGATCATGAATGGACTGTAACCGCCGGCTGTGTTTTAAGCAAATGCGGATGGACTCCGATGGAAGGACAAAAATTCCACACACGGGTAGAAAAAACATTCGTCAATGGCAACCTGGTTTACCGTGACAACAAAGTAGATGAAAGTCATCGCGGACAAGAATTAAGGTTTAAAAGATGATTGCAGATTACAAGATCCACGAAGTAAGCGAATATATTAACTGGATTTATTTTTTCCACGCATGGGGCTTCCAGCCCAAGTATGCCGCCATTGCGGACATACATGGATGCGATTCATGCCGTGCCGTATGGCTCGCCGGTTTTGCGGAAAAAGAACGTCCGAAAGCCAGTGAAGCCATGCAGCTTTTCAAAGAGGCAAACCGGATGTTAAACCAATTAGACGCAATGTACCAGACCCACGGAGTGGTCAACATCATGGATGCCAATGCCGATGGAGACGACCTGCTGCTGAACGGCAAGCGTTTTCCGCTTCTGCGGCAACAAACTGCAAAGTTAAAGGAAGATGATCCGTTTTTATGTCTGAGCGATTTTGTGCGTCCATTATCATCGGGCATCACAGATCAAGTCGGTGCATTTGCCACCACGGTAGATGCAGAAACGGAGCGGCTCTATGCAGAAGACGATTACAAACGTATGTTAGTGCAAACCTTGTCCGACAGACTGGCGGAAGCTACTGCCGAAAAGCTGCATGAAGAGGTACGCAAGAAACTTTGGGGCTATGCCCCCGATGAAAATCTAAGCATAAAAGACCTGCACAATGAAAAATATCAAGGGATACGCCCTGCCGTAGGCTATCCCTCCCTGCCCGACCAGTCCGTCAATTTCTTATTAGACGAGTTGCTGGATATGAATCAAATCGGAATTTCATTGACCGAGAATGGTATGATGAAGCCCCATGCCTCTGTATGCGGACTCATGTTTGCCCATCCGGCTTCCCGCTATTTCTCCATCGGGAAAATAGGTGAAGACCAACTGGCAAATTACGCCGCCCGTCGGGGCATGAGCATAGAAGAAACTAAAAAATTTCTCGCCACCAATCTATAAAAGACGAATAAATCATGATGCTGATAAAGTTATTTCTGTTTTTTCTGACCCTACTGATAGTGCCCGACATGTATATATACAAGGCATATATACACCGTGTTTCCCCCAAATGGATACATTGGGCCTACTGGCTTCCCAGCCTGTTCCTTTTGTTGGGAATGACATTAGTCTTTTCCATACACGAGCCACGCCCGGAGTCCATGCAGCGACTTAGCAATTTCTTGTTGATATTCCTTTGCTTTGTCGTACCCAAGGCACTTTTCGTCATTGTTATCCTGTTTATGAAGCTCCTATATATCATCTCCGGCAAAAAGCTGTACGGAGGATATATAGCGGGAGGATTGGCTTTGGCCTCTTTAGCATACGTCGTGTATGGAGCGACCGAAGGAAAACAACATTTTCAAATCAGGCAGGTAACCATCGGTTCCGATGAACTTCCTAGCGGCTTTGACGGTTACCGCATTGTACAAATATCTGATATCCATTCCGGCAGCTGGACTGGAAATGGCTCCGCTTTACAAAAGGCTGTAAACCTCATCAACAAGCAAAACGCCGATCTGGTAGTTGTCACAGGTGACCTGGTCAATAACGTAGCAACCGAATTAGATGAGTTCATACCCATTTTAAAACAAATAGAAGGAAAAGACGGAGTGTATTCCGTTTTAGGCAACCATGACTATTCCCCTTATATAAAATGGGAAACAAAAGAAGCTCAAGAAGCCAACCTGGACAGCTTGAAATCCAAACAGGCCGCCATGGGATGGAAGATGCTCAATAACGACCATGTCATTCTGCATCATCACGGAGACAGTATAGCCCTGGCAGGTGTGGAGAACAGTGGGAATCCCCCATTCCCCAATTATGGAGATCTACCGAAAGCATTGAAAGGAACGGAAGGAATGTATAAAATACTAATGAGCCATGATCCTACCCATTGGCACAGAGAAGTCTTGCCGGAAAGCGATGTACAGCTAATGCTTTCCGGACATACCCATGAAATGCAGTTCAGCCTGTTTGGTTTCTCTCCTTCCAATTTCGTATATTCCGAACACAACGGTTTGTATCAGGAAGGAAAACAATCCTTGTTTGTCAATATCGGCTTGGGCTATCTGATGTTCCCCATGCGACTGGGAGCATGGCCGGAAATTACAGTAATCACATTACATAAAAATATCTAACTATAATAATATAAACAAAAAATTATGAGCATGGACCATAAAGCGTTTGTGTTTGACACAAAGAAATTTCACGCCGAGATAGAACCTGTCATGAAAGACAGCGTCAAAAACACTGAGGTGGCACATCAATATATTTGCGACCATCTCGACGAGTTACAATCCCCTTACACAGGCGATGAGTTAGACGAAAGTTGGGAAGAGGAGTTCGGTGAGCTTACACTTCAGGTATATTTTGACATCCTGCTCACAGCTTGCTATGATGTGGAGGATGATCGTGGCCTAGGCGAAATGTGGGATACCGTAAACGAAGTAATTAAAGAACTTGACGTATTTGAAGAGGGGGAACTTCCTGTCACAGGTTGGGAAGTTCAGATTGACGAAGTTGTCGTAGACCCCGGCATGCAAGGTTTGGGCATGATAGATTGCGACGAAGTGGCAGAGATTCTGAAAATATTGAAAGAGAACAGATACGAAGCAGCAAATGCCGAACCGGAAGACCTACTGTATGAAACCGAACCGGAGGAATGGATGGAAGCCTACGATGACCTTTGCAGCCTCTATGAAGAAGCTCTTAGCCAAAAAAAAGGAGTGCTCCTCACTTTCTGACCAATTGAGGAAATCCTACTTGATTTATACAACCGATGACACTCATTGAACTGATTTTGAAATAGAGGCACGCGTCATAAAATGTGGGAACCGAATTATAAAACAGATGATTTTCAACAACTTCCGGAATATCTATTTAAATTACCCGGCCCTGAAAAGGTACGGGCACATTTATTTACCGAATTCCTCAAACGGTTCTATCAAACCATTGAAAATCTAAAATAGTTTTCCTATCTTTGTACAACCAAAATTCACACAAATGAAAGTACTATATATTTTATACCAACTATTCATAGCACTTCCCATTTTGCTGGTATTAACCATACTTACAGCAATAGTTACCATTATTGGTTCATGGATAGGCGATCCGCATTTTTGGGGATATTATCCGGGAAAGATATGGTCACAGCTTTTCTGCTATGTATTACTTATTCCAGTCAAGGTAGTAGGACATCCGGAAGTACTAAAAAAAACATCTTACGTGTTTGTTGCCAATCATCAAGGGTCTTTCGATATCTTCCTGATTTATGGATTTCTGGGAAGAAACTTTAAATGGATGATGAAAAAAAGTCTGCGCAAAATGCCTTTCGTCGGCAAAGCCTGTGAAGCTGCCGGACATATATTCGTTGATAAATCCGGTCCCAAGAAAGTAATAGAGACCATAGAACATGCCCGTCACGTACTACAGGATGGAACTTCCCTGGTGGTATTTCCCGAAGGTGCACGTACTTTTACCGGACACATGGGATATTTTAAGAAAGGCGCTTTCCAACTGGCGGATGATTTGCAGCTTCCCGTAGTACCACTCACTATTATCGGTTCCTTTAATATTCTCCCCCGTACCGGCAGCTTTGTATCCTGGCATCCTATGACATTAGTCGTGCACAAGCCCATTTATCCGCAAAGCCAAGGCATGAAGAACATCAAAGCAACCATGGAAGAGGCTTACAGGGAAATCGAGAAAGACTTACCTGAAAAATATCAAGGAAAGATAGACAATCCGGACCAAGACAGATAAAAAAAAGCTCCTCATCAATGGGGAGCTTTTAATTTTTCCATATTCGAACGGGCCACCGTCACATAATCCTTTACTAAAGAGTTGTTTTTGAATCTGTCAGGAGCCTCCTCTATAATCTCCTCAATCAAGGGAGTCATGACAGGATAAGGAAAATTGCTGCACAACATAATGAAAACACCCGGCCCCAATACATTATCATAATTCTTCTGGATAAACTCCTTGGCCAATGCATTCATTTCAGCAGCCAGTTTCTCACGCTCTCTCATTATCTCACGTTGAATTTCATCCGGCGCTTTTCCATCCATAATCATCCGGCTCTCCCGGCGCTCCAGCTCGTATGCCCTGTCATCCAAAGAAGTCTTTTTTCCTACAAAATCATACAGGCGGTCATTCAGCGGAGTTCCGGTAACTATAATACGGGCATTGTCGATACTGATGGATATTTTCCCTTTTTCAATGACAAAAGGCATGATACTCTCATCATCCATATATAAGGATGCCATCGAAGTAGAATCGGTTATACCTTCCATCTTGAACATCCCATGAATCACCTCTGCCGAATCAATACTCAGCATCCGGTCTCCACTAGGAACTTTTACAAATAGCATTTTCCCATCCAGACGAGAAACAGAAGAACTACCTTCTATCTTATACTCACTGGCACATGAAGTAAAAGCCAATAAAGATACCACAGAGAAAAAAAGTTTATTCATGCTTATCTACGCCCCATTACTATTTTTCGCATACAAAGGTACAATCTATAATTTAGTGACAAAAACATTTTATTAAAATTTAAAACTAAATAGAAGATTATTACCGAGAAAGGCAATTTATAGTGCAAAGTTCCCTCTTTTTTTCTATTTTTGTAACCGATATAAGGATAAAAAAATAACAATTAGTACACAACATGAAAAAATTCAAACTTTTATTGCTCGCATTGATGTGTGTAGCATTCTTGCCATCGAAGGCAGACGAAGGTATGTGGCTGTTGCAACTGATGCAAGAGCAGCATTTGGCAGACCGCATGAAAGCACAAGGCTTGCTGCTGGAAGCAGACGACATTTATAACCCGAACCGCGTTTCATTAAAAGATGCAGTCGGCATTTTCGGAGGGGGATGTACCGGTGAAATCATCTCACCGGACGGACTGATCCTGACCAACCACCACTGTGGCTACGGAGCGATACAGCAACACAGCTCGGTAGAACATGACTACCTGACGGATGGTTTTTGGGCAAAAAGCCGCAAGGAAGAGCTGCCGACTCCGGGATTGAAGTTCAAATTTGTAGAACGCATTGTCGATGTCACAGATAAAGTAAACAATAAAGTAAAATCAGGCGAAGTAAAAGAAGAGAAAACCTTTGAATACGACTTCCTGAAAAAACTGGCCGACGAGGAACTGAAAGCCAGTGACCTGAACGGGAAAGCAGGCATCAGCGCACAGGCTCTGCCTTTTTATGCAGGCAATAAATTCTATCTGATTTATCTGAAAACCTACAGCGACGTACGCATGGTTGCCGCTCCGCCCTCATCCATCGGTAAATTCGGTGGTGAAACAGACAACTGGATGTGGCCCCGTCATACTTGCGACTTCTCCGTCTTCCGTATTTATGCGGATGCCAACGGCGAACCGGCAGAGTATAATGAAAACAATGTTCCTCTGAAAGCCAAAAAGCATCTGGCTATCTCACTGAAAGGCATCAACGAAGGTGACTATGCCATGATTATGGGATTCCCCGGAAGCACCAACCGCTATCTGACTCAAAGTGAGGTGAAGCAACGCATGCATTCCACCAACGAACCCCGCATCCGCATACGTGGCGTACGCCAGGATGTACTGAAGAAAGAGATGGCCGCCAGTGACAAGGTACGTATCCAATATGCCAGCAAATACGCAGGCTCCAGCAACTATTGGAAAAACTCTATCGGCATGAATAAAGCGATTGTCGATAATAAAGTATTGGAAACAAAAGCTGAACAGGAAGCCAAGTTCGCCCAATTCGCCAAGGAAAAGAAGAACGCCGATTATGAAAAAGTGGTCAGCGAAATTGATGCCGCTATCGAAAAGAGCAACCCTATTCTTTATAATTATACCTGTTTCCGTGAAGTCTTTCAAGGAGGTATAGAATTCGGCACTCCTTATCTGATTCTGGACAAGCTGAAAGAGGCGGTCAAAAAGAAAGACAAGGAAGCAATCAATAAGAATATTGAAACGCTGAAAAAAGTATATGCCGATGTACATAACAAGGACTACGATCATGAAGTAGACCGCAAAGTGGCCAAAGCCCTGTTGCCCCTGTATGCCGAAATGGTTCCCGCCGATGCCTTACCCGCCTTCTATACTACCATCCGGAAGGATTTTAAAGGCAACTATGACGCATACGTAGACCATTGTTATGATCATTCTATCTTCTCCAACGAAGCGAATTTCAATAAATTCATCAAGAAACCGACTGTGAAAGCCATAGATAAAGATCCGATGACAGCATACGTACGGGCTAAATATGACTTGATGAACAAGTTAGGAAACGAACTGGGCGAATCGATGAAAGGCATGGCTTTATTACACAAAACTTATGTACGCGGCCTGTGTGAAATGTACTCACCGGAACCCAAAGCCCCGGATGCAAATTTCACGATCCGCCTGACATACGGTAATGTAAAATCATACAATCCCAAAGACGGAGTACATTATAAATACTACACCACACTGAAAGGCGTCATGGAAAAAGAAGATCCGACCAATCCGGAATTTGTTGTTCCAGCCAAACTGAAAGAATTGTATGAAGCCAAAGATTTCGGACGTTATGCCATGCCCAACGGTGACATGCCTGCTTGTTTCCTGACTACCAACGATATTACCGGCGGTAATTCAGGATCTCCCGTCATCAACGGTAACGGTGAACTCATCGGTACTGCTTTTGACGGCAATTGGGAATCACTGAGTGGTGACATTAATTTCGACAACAACTTACAGCGCTGTATCGCAGCGGACATACGTTATGTATTATTCATCATCGACAAACTGGGCGGATGCAAACACCTGATTGATGAAATGACTATTATAGAATAATGAAAAAGAACCTATTACTCTCGTTATTTACCCTCACAACCCTCGCCGGCCATGCCGACGAGGGGATGTGGATGCTGACCGACCTGAAAGAACAAAACGCAGCCACCATGTATGACATGGGGCTGGATATCAGCATAGATAAAGTATATTGTCCGGACAGCATCAGCCTGAAAGATGCCGTAGTACACTTCGGAGGCGGTTGTACCGGTGAAATCATTTCTGCTGAAGGACTTGTGCTGACCAACCATCATTGCGGTTACAGCTATATCCAGCAACACAGTTCGGTGGAACACGACTACCTGACCGATGGTTTCTGGGCTATGAGCCGCAAAGAAGAACTTCCCTGCAAGGGGCTGACTGTCACCTTTATAGACAAAATACTGGATGTCACTCCTTACGTAAAGGAACAACTGGGCAAAGATGAAGATCCGGAAGGACTGAACTACCTGTCCCCTTCCTATCTGGACAAAGTAGCCAAACGTTTTGCCGAACAAGAAAAGATAACGATCACTCCGTTCACCGCTTTGGAACTAAAGCCTTTCTACGGAGCCAACCGCTATTATCTGTTTGTAAAGACCATCTATAAAGACGTCCGCATGGTAGGCGCTCCCCCCTCTTCCATCGGGAAATTCGGTGCAGACACCGATAATTGGATGTGGCCCCGTCACTGCGGCGACTTCTCCATGTTCCGCATCTATGCGGCCCCCGACGGCAAACCGGCCGACTATAATGAAAGCAATGTACCTTTAAAGGTGAAAAAGCATCTGGCCATCAACCTGGGAGGAATCAAAGAAGGAGATTTCACTTTCGTAATGGGATTCCCCGGACGCAACTGGCGGTACATGATTTCGGACGAAGTAGAAGAACGTATGCAGACCACCAACTTCATGCGTAAGACCGTACGTACCGTACGCCTGAACAATCTGTTGGAAGAGATGCTGAAAAGTGATAAAGTACGCATCCAGTACGCCAGCAAATACGCCTCATCGGCCAATTACTGGAAGAATGCCATCGGCATGAACGAAGGCCTGGTTCACCTGAAAGTGCTTGATACCAAAAAGAAACAACAGGAAAAACTGCTGGCTTACGGACGTGAGACGGGTACTGACGCCTACCAGAAAGCCTTCGACGCTATCCGGGAAATCGTGAGCAAACGCCGGGATGCCGTATATCACCAGCAAGCCATTTATGAAGTCTGCAAACTGGGAACGGAATTCTATAAGATTCCTTCCACAGACAAAGTCCTGCAAGCGTTGAAAGAAGGATACAAAGTGCCCCACGCCACCAAAGAAATCAATCCGCTGGATCATGCCTTGAGCCAGTTAAGCAAGCAGGCCGACAAGTTTTTCAACAAGGATTATAATCCCGAAGTAGACCGTAAAGTATCCAAAGCTTTGCTGAAAACTTACGCGGAACTAATTCCGGCCGAACAGCGCATCAGCATCTTCAAAGTAATAGACAAAGAATTCAAAGGAAACATTGATGCCTTTGTCGATGCTTGTTTTGACACATCCATCTTCCGCAGCCGTGAAGCCTTTGACAACTTTGTGGCAAAACCGGATGCCAAGACATTGGAAAATGACCTGATGGTGCAATATGCCCAATCGGTAAACCAAGGCTATGCAGATACCGACGCCGCCATGAAAGCCGAAACCGATGCCTATAATCTGGCTCATAAGACTTGGGTGGAAGGCATGATGAAACTGAAACAGCATGAAGGCACTCCTATTTATCCGGATGCCAACTCCACGTTGCGTCTCACCTACGGAAAAGTAGGCTCATACAGCCCCAAAGACGGTGTGGAATACAACTATTACACCACCTTGAAAGGCGTAATGGAAAAAGAAGACCCGGACAATTATGAATTCGTGGTTCCCGCCAGACTGAAGGAGCTGTATAACAAGAAAGATTTCGGACGCTATGCCATGAAGAATGGTGAGATGCCCCTCTGCTTTGTCACAGGAACAGACAATACAGGCGGCAACTCCGGCTCTCCTGTCTTCAATCATAAAGGCGAATTGATTGGCACCGGCTTTGACCGCAATTACGAAGGACTGACCGGTGACATCGCTTATCATCCCCAGTTGCAACGTGCAGCCTGTGTGGATATCCGCTATACCTTATTCATTATTGATAAGTTTGCAGGAGCGAAACACCTGATAGATGAAATGACCATTGTAGAATAGTCAACATTCAAACATACTCGCAAGCCTGTACATACGTATGTATTACTCTACACGTACGTATGTACAGGCTTATGCATACGGACGTGTGTTCCGCACTTTCCTCTAGCATCATTTCTCCTTCTCCAACTCCTGCGGAATGCGGAAAGCCGTATAAAGTTCTAGAATCGCCGCAATGGAAAGAGAAATAATCCATTCGTTACGTTTCGTAGTAAACATCAACACTCCTGCAAATACCAAAGCAACAGCTCCAAAAATCTGCTGTCTGCGCAAACGCTTGATGATAAAATTCTTTCCATCATAACGATTTCCCATCACTTGCACATAACCGAACATCACAGCGCCCAATGTGTACAAATAAGGTGCAGGCTCCCACCAAGTGATTTGCAACACCGCACCTATTAACAACAGAACCGCCCCCGCCATCGAAATTATATGATAAGATTTACTCATTTTTCAAACACAAAAATATCCTCTTCGGGTTTCTTCATTAAATATTTTTCACGTGCAATCTTCTCCAAAGCCTCAGGATTCGTAGTCAGTTCCTTCAGTTTCTCCGTAGCCTCCTCATATTGTTTCCTGTATTTTTCTATCTCACTATTCAGCGCACTGATCTCACTACGATGCTTTACCCGCTGAATCAAGCTGTTCTCATCCAGAAAACCGATAACCACAATAAAGAGCAGCACCGTAATCATATACTTATGGTGCCGGATGTAGTTCCAAATAGTCAGCAATTTGCTCATACGAAAAATACCTTTTTGATTTTTGCAAAGATAGAAATATTTCAAGCAATCTTACCCCTAAAAACAGATAATTTATGTACTTTTGCAAAACTCATATTAGAAAAAAACTCCGCTTATGGAAAATTATATCGTATCGGCACGAAAATATCGTCCCGCTACATTCGAATCGGTTGTAGGGCAACACGCGTTGACCATTACCTTGAAAAATGCGATTGCTACCGGCAAACTGGCACATGCCTACCTGTTCTGCGGACCACGTGGAGTGGGAAAGACAACATGCGCGCGCATCTTTGCCAAGACCATCAACTGCCAGACTCCCACAGCCGAAGGCGAAGCCTGCAACCGGTGCGAGTCTTGTATAGCATTCAACGAACAACGTTCTTACAACATACACGAGCTGGATGCCGCCAGTAACAACTCGGTAGAAGACATCCGTTCACTCATTGAGCAGGTACGTATCCCGCCGCAAATCGGCAAGTATAAGGTATACATCATTGATGAGGTCCACATGCTGTCGCAAGCCGCCTTCAATGCTTTTCTGAAAACATTGGAAGAGCCGCCTCAACATGCCATCTTCATCCTTGCCACAACAGAAAAACATAAGATACTGCCGACTATCCTGAGCCGTTGCCAGATTTATGACTTCAACCGTATCGGCATCAAAGACACAATCGACCATCTGCAATACGTTGCCAAACTGGAGCATATCAACGCCGAACCCGAAGCCCTGACTGTCATCGCACAGAAAGCCGACGGCGGTATGCGCGACGCCCTTTCCATCTTTGACCAAGTAGTCAGCTTCACAGGTGGAAACATTACTTATAAAAGTGTAATCGAAAACCTGAATGTATTGGATTACGAATATTATTTCAAGCTGACCGATTTATTGCTTGAGAACAAGATTCCCGAGTCCATGTTGCTTTTCAATGACGTATTGAAAAAAGGATTTGACGGCAACCATTTCATCACCGGGCTATCCTCCCATTTCCGGGATTTACTGGTGAGCAAGGACCCTTCCACCCTGCAATTGCTGGAAGTAGGCGCCGGTATCCGCGACCGCTACAAGGAACAAGCCCAGAAATGCGACCAGAAATTCCTGTACCGTGCCATGAAGCTGTGCAATGATTGTGACCTGAACTATCGTGCAAGCAAAAACAAACGCCTGCTGGTAGAACTGACACTGATTCAATGCGCCCAACTCACCCTGCCCGATGCTGATGACGTAAGTGGTGGGCGTAGCCCTAAGATATTAAAACCCCTATTTACGCAGCAAACGGCTTCTACGGCCGCCACGCAGCCACAACCTCAGGTTAAAGCCGCCGCTGCACAGCCCACAGCAACGACTGCCCCCGTTCCTTCCCAACCGCAGGGCGCAGGTACAGTTGGCAGTACGAATGCAAGCCGTCCAAGCCCGCTGCCCCAAGCCAGAGAAGAGAAAAAGATTCCGGTGTTCAAGGCGGGGACGCTCGGCATATCCCTACGTCGCCCCTTACACGAGCAGCAAGCTACGGAAAAAAAAGAAGTGAAAATAACAACAACTTCTCTCCAGAACGATGCCACATACGAAGATTATATTTTCAATGAAAAAGATCTGGACTATTACTGGCGTGAATTTGCAGCCGCCCTGCCCAAAGAAGAGAAGGCCAACTCCGCACGAATGATGAACATGCATCCGCATCTGTTGAATGACACGACTTTTGAGGTGACAGTAGACAATGATATGGTGGAAAAATACATGATACAATTGATACCGGCGGTTCAGAATCACTTGCGCGAACGTCTGCATAACCGGAAAATCACCATGACGGTACGTGTCAGTGCCCCTACCGAAAACATCCGTGCTTACAGCCACGTGGAACGTTTCCAGATGATGAGCAAGAAAAATCCGAACCTACTAAAACTGAAAGAGGCATTGGGGTTAGAGTTATCATAACCCCAATTAAAATAAACACATAGCGAAAAAGTAAATTAGGGCAAAGTGTAGCGAATTAACTGATACATCGTTCGTTACGTTTTGTTTTTCTATGAAACAGAGGCAACGCAAAGCCTAACGGCAACCTGCCTTTGATGTGCCGTATCACGGTGGACGGCGAGATTAAACCGTCCAGCTGCAAGATGATTCAAGGAGGCGTATAGGTTGCGGGATGGCGGGTAATCACTTTTATGCTACAAATGGTTACTTTTAATCGTTTATTCTATACCATAGGTTTAGTTTAGACAAATAAAAGCAACTAATTTTATTGTGTTTATTAAGAAATACACTATCTTTACAGTTGAATTTAATCGATTATTATAAACTATGAGTTTAGAATATCAAAGTAAATTAAACCGATTACTTGTATTAGGCAAAAAAAACGGACTCTTTTTCTCTGATTGGTTAAGAAAAAATGGTTATTCAGATCAGTTGATAAGAAAGTATCGACAATCTGGATGGCTTGCGACTTTGGATAAAGGAGTAATGTATCGTACTGGAGATTCATTATCTTCATTCGCTGCATTATCATGTTACAATGAACAGTTAAATAAAAAGGTAAGAGTGGCTGCACATTCGGCATTGGAACTTTTCGGTTTCAATCATTATGTTCCGATGGGAAAGCCTTTGCTTGTAGTAGCCTATCATACTAATATACCCAAATGGATGACAAGTGATTCTTTTGACAAGAATTTCAAACCATTTAGCACTAAAATGATTGATCCCCCCCAAACAAGTATCATACAGATAGAGGGAGTTGATGTTTTGGTGTCTTCTCCAGAACAGGCTTTTATGGAATGCTTGCTTTTGGCTCCAGAACAATATAATTATATGGACTTATATTATATAATGGAGCAATTAACCTCATTGCGTGCCGATGTGGTGCAAACACTACTTGAAAACATAAACAATCAGCGAGTTAAAAGAGTGTTCCTATATATGGCTGAAAAAGCAGGACATTATTGGTTCGATATGCTGAATATAGACAAAATAAATCTCGGTACATCCAAACAGCAATTAGTAGAGAATGGAATATATATAAAGAAGTACAGAATAACAATACCTAAAGAGTTGAACGAATATGAATGATATATACAAAAAACAAGTAGCCCTTTTGATACGCATTATGCCATCGGTTTATCGTATCAAGGATTTTGCGGTTCACGGAGGAACAGCCATCAATCTGTTTCATAAGAATATGCCTCGTTACTCTGTGGATATTGACTTGACCTACATCCCAATACAGGAAAGAGAAGAAAGTTTGAAGACCATTAACGAACATCTAAAAACTCTTAAAGCAAATATAGAGAAGTCTATTCCAGGTATTAAAGTTGTGCCGAAGTATGATGTATGGAAACTGCAATGTACACTCAACGGAGCAACCGTTAAGATTGAGGTAAATGGCACGAAGAGAGGTATAATCGGAGTGACTGAAGATAAGATGTTGTGTGATAAGGCTCAACAAGAGTTCAGTATGGCATGTAAGGCTCGTACCGTGTCATATTCACAATTATATGGCGGTAAGATAACAGCTGCATTGAGTCGCCAGCATCCACGAGACTTGTTTGATTGCAAGTATATGGAAATATCGTCTTTCGATGATGTGAAAGATGGTTTTATGTTATGCCTACTTGGTAGCGACAAGCCCATTATTGAATCTTTGCAACCCAATAGCATTGATCAAACGGATGCTTTGGAGAATCAATTTAAGGGCATGTCTGATGTTGAGTTTAGTTATGCCGATTATGAAGAAGCCAGAATAAATCTGACTGCACAAGTCAATGCCGCATTAACAGAAACGGACAAGGATTTTATAATCTCATTTGAAGAAGGCACTCCTGATTGGAGTAAGTGTTCTACTGGAGGTTTGAGCAACTATCCATCAGTAAAATGGAAATTACAAAACATTGTCAAATTGAAAAATACCAATCCACAGAAGCACCAACAAGGCATTGAACGATTGAAACAATTCTTTGGAAGGGTAACCGAGAGGTAACATTATTTTTCTGGAGGGAGTGCAGTTTACCGTCTGCCCAATTTATTATGATTCCTAAAAAATGCCCCTCTCAAGTATAGAAACGAAAATAGCGTACATTTAGGTCAACAATCAACGCAATGTGGTGTCTTTGCGAATTATCTGGTTACCTCTCAGCTTTCGATAACAGCCAAGCTAACGATTTGGTAACTGAACATCTGTTCCAAAACGTTATTTCTTGCGTAACCTGCACCATGCAAGAAAATCAGTTTTTTACTGTTTTTCAACCATTTACGTTAGCCTTATTCAATTCTGAAATAGTCTGCATTACTGCTTAATATCCACACAGCGAGGCACACGAACGCCACGACCGTACTTTTGTCGCACGGCGTACCCATTGAAACCGTCAGCAGGCTTCTCGCTCACTCTAACGGCGTTGTTAAACAAGACCTTGAAATGGTTTCCGCAAATCAAGGACATGATTAACCTTGAAAGATTGTGCCTTGCCGCAGGTTTCAATAAAGAGCAGACTGCAACTTTACTGACAGGTAAATCCATTGAGTACAACGGTGAGTTGTATTCGGAAGAACATAAACGGAAATTCATGGCAAAAGATGTTAAAGCCAAAGTGTTCTCTGACAATGGTAAGTTTATCCTAACGATTGACTTGCGCCCCATCGGGGAATGGTTCAAAGAACAGTTCGAGAAACTGCGGCAGAGCATACACCAACCCGTTATACCGCAACGGAAAGGCAGGGGATTCAAATTATAGAACGCTCCAAATATCTGACTGGTGAAAAAAAATACGGGAAAGTTCAGAGCCTTTTCGATTTTTTAGCTAATTTTGCAAGTGAAGAGAAAGTGTTCTCTCAAATGACATATTAGATTAAGAAAGAAGCGTTATGCTTATCTTGTAACTTGAAAACGTAGGAAATTTTCAAAAGCGAACAAGGATAGCATAGTGGTTCTCACGCTATAGCGTGGGCTGCTATACCCATATCTGTTCGCATAGGTTTTCCTACGACCTTCAAGTTAAGACGTGGCATTGCAGTTCCACGCTTCGTGGTTTTAAAGGTCTTTGGGGAGCTGAAAAGACACACTTTTTATCAACATGAAAAAGAAATTTATCAGAACGGGAACAATCCGTAAGGCATGGATTGTATGTTCCGTTATGTGTGCCTGCATGTCCGGACTGTCCTCTTGCAGCGATGACTACGACGATTCAGAACTCAGGAGCGACATTGAGAACCTTGAAGACCGAATAACTGTCCTTGAAGAATGGCAGAAATCCGTCAACACGGACATCCGGTCATTGCAAAGCCTTGTCACAGCCCTTGAAAACAAGGATTATGTTACGGCGGTGACACCTCTTGAGGACGGAACGGGCTACGTCATTTCATTCCTCAAAAGCGGTAATGTAACCATCAAGCACGGTGAACGTGGCGAACAAGGAGAAAAGGGCGAGGACGGAACAACGTCCGTTATCAGCGTAAAGCAAGACATTGACGGAAAATACTACTGGACTGTGGACGGCGAATGGTTGCTCGATAGTGGCAACAAAATACCCGTAACCGGAGAGAATGGTGACAAGGGGGATAAAGGTGATACCGGAACTGCCGGAAGCGATGGTCTGACACCTTATATCGGTGATAACGGTAATTGGTGGATAGGCGTAACGGACACGGGTGTAAAGGCACAAGGCAATACCGGGACTGACGGGCAGACACCACACATCGGCGACAACGGTAACTGGTGGATTGGAACAAC
>BLLV01000243.1 GCA_011959205.1 Bacteroidaceae bacterium | reverse complement strand
AAGATTTTTAGCTCTTTCAAGTTAGAAATACGATATTCTTTTTAGAGGAAAGTTACTACAAATATTCAAAACTACAATATTCCAATCAAAAAACTATATGCAGTCAATGTCAATTTGAATTCAACTATCTTTTCTTACACAATATACCAAATGGGGCATATCAACTCCACGATAGTGTTTAACAATAGAATCAATCGGATTCATACCATTACGAAGTGCCACTTTTTGCGATGCAACGTTAGTATCTCTAATAATTGAATATAATTCATCAAATTTCAGCGTATTAAACCCATACTTCCGACAAGCTGTTGCGGCTTCAACTGCATAACCTTTATGCCAATATTTATAGCCGATTTCGGGAACTTGCACCGTCTTATATTCCTGCATAGTAATACCGCATTGTCCTATCATTTCGTCGGTATCTTTAAGGAATACGCCCCACAATCCGAATCCATAATCCTTATATCGTTGGAGTTGCTTTTGCATCCATACCATAGTTTCTTCTTCATTAAACGCTCCATTATAAGCATACATTACTCTTTCATCTTGTAAAATTGAGGATAATGCCCCCATATCTGAAAGTGTCATTTCCCGCAATAACAATCTATTGGTTTCTAAAACTATACGCTTCATAAACTTGTTCTATCATTTGGATTGCAAAATTACAAAAAAGTACCGTTCATCAGTCATTTATGAACGGCAATTTATGTTTTTCAGTGCAATAAGTCGATTACAGTTTCATTCCTCTGCTTTTCCTTTGCGGTTGTATAGGTCGGCGTATGTTCTGCTTTAACTTCTCGAACTGTTCCTTGAACCACTCGGCAATGGGCTTTCGGTCGATGGCAAGAACTAATCTCGTTCCGTTGGTCGGGTCTTTCACTACTTGAAACCCAGCCTTTTCGGTCGTGAATTTCCGTCCGTGTTCCTCCGAATAGAGTTCCCCTGCATACTCCAACGGCTTTCCCTTGACGAGCGTTGCGGTCTGTCTTTCATCGAACCCAATAAGACGGCAGAGGTTTTCGATACGGAGCATTTCACGGAAATAGGGAAACCATGCCGCCGCCTTTGCGATTACCGTTTTCAAGAAAGATATTTCTTCCTTGTGCTTCGTTTCCTTGTCCGCTATCTCCCTGCGGTGCTTCCGTTCTATTTCCGCCATCTGTCGGCTGTGGTCTGCCTGCATGGTCTGTATTCTGTCTTGCAGGGCTTCGATGGTTTCCTCGTGGTCGGCTACCTCCCTATGCAGGGCGGTGTTCTCCCTTTCCAGCGTCTTGACCTTGTTGCTGCCGAAAAGAGAACCGACACTCTCGGCGATGTTGGCGGCTGCGGTGGTTGCCGCCCCTTTCAGCTTCTCGGTCTGTATTTCTTTTTTCGCCCGTCTTAGTTCCTCCTGTGCCGTTTCTTTCTGCTGCTGCAAATCCACCACTTCCGCTTTGAGGTCGTCGGAGAGTTTCTGTATATCCCGATAATACTGCTGCATGGACTTGTGGCGAGCTTTCGAGCCGTCTATGCCCCTTTGCAGCCCGTATTTCGCCATCGCCACGGCATAGGTATCTTGGTAGGACTTCAATTTCAGCCGTGTCATAATATCGTCTGCGCACAGCCTCACGGTGTCGGTCGGCTTCTTGCGGTATCGCTTCTTCGTCTGTTCCTCCCTTTTCCTGCGATTGCGCTCTCCCTTGACGATGGGGACGAGTGTAACGTGTATGTGAGGCGTTTCCTCGTCCCTGTGCAGGTGAGCCGCCACGATGTTTTCCTTTCCAAACGTGTCGGCGAAGTATTTCAGATTGTCGGCGCACCACTCGTCCAAACGCCCCTCTTCCTCTATCCGCTTCATGTCCTCGTGCGTTCCCGACACGTTGATGCGGATTGCCCGTACTTGGTTGCTTCCGATTTTGCGTGTCAGCCCCGCTTCTTCTAATCTCTGCTTTATAGCCGCCGAACGGTCTTTCACCCCGTCGGGGTATTCGATAAGCCTGCGGTTTAGGTGCGTGCGTGTGGGGTCGGCGTTCTTCGGTATGATGAAACGCTCGATATGTGCGGTCGTTCCGCTGTCGCTGCCGTGCGCCTTTTCCATGTGTAAAACTACGAAACCCATATATTTTTCCTTTCTTCCTTGACTTGTGAAACAATGATTTTTCGTATCTTCGGGGGCGGCAAATGCCGTCCCCGATGGGGTGTGCAGAGGGGCTTGCCCCTTGCCTTATTGGGGAATTTTCAGCGATACGTAGTATTGCGGCTCGGAAAATTCCCTAATAAGCTACGGTATTTTCTCCGCAAATACCCTGCGGCGTGCCGTCCGTCTGCCCGTCTGCCTTTCGGCGGTGGCTGTCCCTGCCGCCTGCTTGCCCGTAACCCCCACCTTATTATTTTTCCCTTTCGGTCGGTGGTGGGCGGCGGGGCGGTCGTTTCCGTTTTCAAAGGCTCTTTTGCACGGGGCGGTCGGATACAAGGTTTTCCCGATAAATACGCTCGCAGCGAAGCGAGAGGAAGATTTATCGGGAAACGGCGCAGCCGCCTGACCTTTTAGCCGACATAAAGCCCCGTGCTTGCTTTGCCTTTGTAAACGGAAATGATTGCTCCGCTTTCCTCTGAAAAGAGGAATAGAACCTGCAATATATATCACCATAGTGATAGGTTTGCATGTTTGCATGCTGGTATGCTGGTACGTTTGCATGTTGGTATGTTGATATGTTGGTATATCAACTGCTGTTGGGCTTGCCGTCCGAAACAACCGACACGAATACCGTCGTTTCTCTTTTCGCCCGTGTATAATCCTCTCTAATAATGCCCTGCGGACTTTCGCCGCCCCGAACGACTTGATACGGAAAGCGAGGGCGGCTATCGTTTCGAGATTGTAAACCTCGATGTAACTTCTTTTTGGTAAGCGGATAAGGCGTTTTATGCCGTACTCTTTCAAAACTCCGCTTTTGCAGAGTGCCTTTATCCCTGCCCGAACCGTCGGGGCGATAACCCCGAACAGTTCGCAGATTTCCCACTCGGTCATGGCGGTTGCACCTATATCGCTCGGCAGGGAGATATTGCCCTGCCCGTCCATCGTGATAATATTCCTTTCTTCTTTCATCGGTATTCTGTTTTTAATTAGATGGCTCGGCAGATATTCTTCTCCATGTCCTCCAACTTGTGCGACAGGGTTTCCATGTCTTGGCTTATCTTTTGGGCGGTGATTTTGGCGTAAATTTGGGTGGTTTTTATGTTCGTGTGCCCCAAAAGACGGCTTACGGTTTCGATGGGTACGCCGTGCGATAAAAGCACGGTCGTGGCGTTCGTGTGCCGTGCAACGTGGTAGGTTAAACGCACCTTGAAACCGCATTGTCTACCTATATCTTTGAGTATCTTGTTACAATTGCCGTTACTCGGAACGGGGAAAACATGACCGTCCCGAGCCAGCCCCTTGTATTTCTTTATGATACATTTGGGAACGTCCAAAAGGCGGATGTTCGATTCGGTGTTGGTTTTCTTTCTTCGGGTGATTATCCAAAGATTGCCGTCGAAGAATGTTTGCAGGCGGTCGGTAGTGAGGTTCTTCACATCCGAATACGCCAAACCCGTAAACACCGAAAAGACAAATAAGTCCCGTACAAGCTCGTGGGTGGCGTTCTTCATCGGTGCGTCCATGAGCGTCTGTATCCCCGTTTGGGTGAGGTAGCCCCTGTCCACGCTTTCGGGAGAGTTGATATATCCGGCAAAGGGATTAAAGGGTAAACGCCCGTCGTTCCTCGCTATCGAAACGATGTGTTTCAACGCAATCATGTAGCCCCACACGGTATTGGTACGGCATTTCTTCTCCGTGCGCAAAAAATACTCGAAGTCGTTGATGAATTACGCCATGAATTTCCATGTCTCAGTTCATTATAAATCATTTTTTTATAATCGTCATCCCATTTGCCTATAGGTTGATAATTAGGATTTGCATAGATATATCCATTGGTCGCTATTCTAATTTTACCAAAGTCGTTCGTGTTAAGTTGCTGGTTAGCAAATATTTCATTTTTATTCCATGAGGTAGATAGAATATCTTCTACATTTAAATATATATTCTCTTGAAAAAAAGAAAGATTATGCAAATTGAAGAAAGGAATTATTTTTGCATTCAAATTCCCATTCTCAATTCTGTTACAAGCCTTTTCATATTCTTCTGTTGATCTTATTAGGAAAATATACTCAAATCGTTTGTTCCAAATAGAAAGTAAATCCAAATCATGTTTTTCTCTATTGATGTTTGCAAAGTCAATGAGAATTTTGATTACCGAATTTGTAACCTGCAATAGCTTGGAAATACATTCATTAGTATTAAAAAACGATGTATAATGAACATAGAAGCTCTTTTTGCAAGGTATTTCATTGAACTTTGAAAGCAACTTATTCCAATCGGGATGGGCAAACATATTTCCACCCAACAGATGAAGTTCAAACACATTTAAAAATTTTATTTTATCAAAAATGGTTTCTAATTGCCTAAAAGACAAAGTACTTTCACTTTTATGACACCAACATGTTTGTTTATAGATTGATTCGCAATCTGGACATGAATTATTGCATTGCCCTGTCAACTCTATAAATATATCTGTTAAATTGCGTAACACATTGCCACCAAAAATATCAGAAGAATCTGTTCGTTCTACATCTTCACTGATATTTACTCTAGGAACCACCACTATGGGCTTTTGAGGAAAAATTTCCCTGTCAAATAGAGTGCCACAAAATTTTGTTTGCATTGAATTTACAAATTCCAAGATTGAAGGTTCGTTTAAGAATTCTTCATCTATTGAAATACAATATAAATTTTCGGGTGAGATAAGCTTATCTATAAAAGAAGACATTAGTGGAGTGCAATTATAGGTATATCCATGTCCGCTTAGGGTATTATAAACTAATACAGATGATTCCTTTTTCCAAAGAAAAACATACGTTTCAATAATAAACCAATACTTTTTCATGCGAATATCATTTTATTAATTTGTTCAAAGAAAGTAGAATTCTCTTCAAGTACCCCAAACAGTTTTGAAAGATAACTGCGATAACTGATTTCATCCATTTTTACACGGCATACTGGTACTCCGTCTTTCATGGGAAATTGCAAGAAACATTCACCGCAGTTTTCTATTAGACAACAATCTTTACATTGGAATCTCATTTTTTCATAAAAGTCATTGTATTTACAGGCTATCTTTTCAAAATCCAAATGTACTTCCTTATCCACTGTTCCCAATACATGTTGTAGGCTGATTCTTTCACAAGTCAGTAGTCTGTTATCAGCTGTTATAAATATTTTTTTAAAGAAAGGCAGGCAAGTTCCGGTAGGTATTTGTTTCTTTTGTTTGACGGATCCATACAATACTTCACAATAATGTTTATAAGCATTATCTAATTGGTAATAAAAAAAGAAGCCTATTTCTTTGAACATTGGTGATCTGTCTTGTCTTTGGTTCATCATTTCACGTGATTCTTGATAAGAGTTCACTAACTCTTGAAAATCTTCTCTTTTATTGTCGTTTAACTCAGTTTGCGATATAGTTTCTATCAATGGTATCTTTCCAAATTCATTAAATATAAAGGTATGTACTTCATTTACAGAAGAATATTTGTTTAATACAGAGTTGAATTCTACTTTTTTTTGGTAATAATCTTGATATTCCTGTTGCAATTCCTTTATATTGTTGAATACAGTTTTGAAAGAAGGACTTCCATCTGCCTTGACTCTTAGCATATTATGGGTTTCGTTGCCATCCAAGCTAATCAATAAGGAGAAGTTATGTTCAACGATAATTTTTTTATATTTATGGAGTAATACTGCATTCGTAGTCATGCTATAAGCAAATATCAGACCTGTATTTTTTTTTAATATTCTCACATATATGGATGATTTTCTCTATTAAAGGAAAATTAACAAGAGGTTCTCCGCCGTAAAAGCCAATTCGGATAGTGTGTCCGTATGATAGATTCTTATTTGAAGTCCAATAGGACAATAAGTAGTTCAATACGATTTCTGCAGTTTCCTGAGTCATATTTTGTTTTTCTACTTTATCAGTATACATATCTCCGTAACAACAGTATCGGCATTGTAAATTACAATTTCCTGTCACTTGAAAGAGAATATTATCTATTGCTGCTACCTGCTTTTCTACGATTTGGGCTGATATCGTTCCATTGATGAAATTTGTTTCGTCAATATCTTCAAAAAAACCTTTTTCTCGTAGAAACAGGTATTTATCGAGTTGTATTTTTTTATCAGCATCACTAATTTTAAAATCCTTTATCTTGGCAAACAAAACGTCTTTTTCATCATTTTTATCTACTCCTTTTAGTGTTTCAATGATAGGATGAACATTTAGTAAAGTTGACTTTTTGCTATTATATAAATAACAATTTCCTCCTGAAGTTTTAGTAAAAGTATATGCTTTCATTTTGTCTTTAGATGAGCTATGATTAATATCGGGTTATCGTCTTCGTGCACACGTTTCATTAAGTCCAAAAGAAGTGGACTGACTGTGTTTCCTTTTTCCTTTTCTTCGTTGATGAATTCTTGTAGTTCATAGGGCCAGATGGCATCTACCATCTTGTCGTTACAGATACCCAACCTGGGCCAGAAGGTCTTCATACCTCCGAGGTCGTCAATAATCTTGTTTACGCCAAAGGTCTCGCCGGTCTTCTTGTTATAGAAGACCAGCACCGGAGGGGTAAACGGCAAGTTGCGGAGTTCAGCCCACATTCTGCGCATGTATACATCAAGAAAGACAAAATCATCGGTTTCATATACGACAGGCACCACATATTTGCCATCCATTATCTTGAGGATTTCCGCAGACTCTGTAGTTCCGTTCTTGTAGGCCTGAAAAGCTTCTGCACATAAAGCACCGTATTCTATATATACCGTTTCCTTGGCAATTCGCAATTCGTCTTTCAGTTCTACCACCCAGCGCGGGGAAAGTGTGGTGGAGTTTACCGTGAAAATCGTGTCAGTATAGAAATTATAAAAAAGTACCGTGTCCTTGTAGAAAGTAGTGAGCTTGCCGTGTGCTTCAATCTGTGCATTGTTGACCAATCCCGGTTCGGGAGAAGGCATCATGGCGCGTTTGGCCACAAACTTGTAGTCGGTATCCATGAAATACATCGTGTCGGGAAAGTTATAGAACATCAGGTTGTCTCCTGCAGGAGCAAGACATACCATGTGAGAAAAACCTGTCCCTTGTTCTTCCAATGACTCGGCTGTATTCCATGTGCGCTCTTTGCCGGTACAGTTTCCATTCCGGTCATACTCTATTATTTTATACCCATTCCCATAAAAAAAACCTTTGTGATAGATTATATTAGCGTATCTGGCTGATACATCTTCACAAGGTCCTTGCCCTACCCGACCAATACTGCGTATGAATTTTCCTTTCCAGTCATAGCACTGGTTGCAATAAAAAATATGTTCAGGGAACAAGTTGAACAACATCCGCTTTATACCTTGTACCATACCGTTCGGAGTCGTTTCCATCGGGATATAGCTTATACTGTCCACCAGTTCCGAAAGCAACATTTCCTCCCTTGCGTTTTCTATGGCAACAGACAAATGAATGATATTGTCTTTTCTTTCCGGTTGGGTGGCAGGTTTTTGGTTTCCCGAACTGCAAGCCATGAGGCAAAGGAGTGATATGCTGTATACAAATATTGTTTTCATGGTTTTGATGATATTGGCTTTGTTAAACAAACTATTGCTTATCTTTTAATAAGCAATAGTTCTCGATGCTATAACAATTTGGACAAACTGTTATTTCTCATTTTACGGGAGTCCCTTAAAAAGACGTAGTCGCTTTGGCATGTGAAGCTTCATGACTTAATCCTGTTGCCGAATAGTAGTCATTACTGAAAGAACAATAGCAAGAGCATTTGCCTTGTCCCTCGTTAGCTTTTAGATTATAATCGCCAAAAGCACAATAATTTCCACCATAAATGTGCGACATTTCGCGCAGTTCCAAGTTGGATTTATTCAAACCATTCAACTTGATTGAGTTCAGTTTTTTCATAAATTATCACTTTTAAAATTAATAAATAAAAGGTTTATAATAACAGGTTAATTCTGTCTCGCATATAAGCTAAACGATAGCGTTTCTCATACCGTTCTCTACAGTTTTTAGCCATGCGTTCTTTTTGACCACATGCTAATATATTTAAGAGAGCATTTACTATTTCTGTTTCTTTTAGGAAAGGTGTTCCATCAATTCTTTTTCTTATCTTTTTCACAAATAGTAGAACATAGTTTATATGCCACAGCCATATAATAATCTTCGGCCTTATGGTATAAGGCTTTATAATGTAATGGAAAGCGCAAATGATTAAAACCATTCGTTTGGCTTTCTGTTACTTCATCTATAGAATTATCTGATTCTACAATAGTTACAGACAACAGAGGACTTACTTTCAAACACTGTTTTATTTGCCTGATATAAGTCCCTATTCCATAATCTTCCGTATTAGCTCTATCAATTATCAAATAGATATGTTTCATTTCGTCAAATCTCCATCATCAATTTCATTCCTATTCCTGCACAACCGTCTTTTAATCCTATTCCCCAGTTCCATATATTCCCTTTATATAATAGAGTATCAGACAAGTTTAAGCAAGAACGTAAAGAAAATATATCGCTTTTTATTATTTTACCTTCAAACCATTTTATATAATTGTTTAGAAAAACATGTTCTTCTTCATCCTCTTTTTGGATTCTTTTTGCTATATCATACAATTCATTTAAGTAATTTTTATCAAAAAGAATGTCTAACGGATGCGTTGTTAATCGTACTAACACATATAAAAAAATTCCCTCTATTCCTGATGCTAGACTTTTGTCTGTAATTCTTCGTGTATCTCGTTCCATAACTTTTTCATCAATATTTCGTAGGATTTCATAAGTATTTCCTTTTATAAATTTTTGTTTGAAAAAATATTCTACCGTCCATCCTATGCCACAATAACCATTGGCAAGGTCACAGGGTAGTTGTTCATGAACTGTTTCACAGACTTCATCTAATAGTTCATCTGCAAATTTTTCATAAATAGTCTTCTGTACAAACCGTGAGTAATGATAAAAGAAAGCGATAATACCAAGTTTTCCATAATACAGTCCTATATCCTGTATAGAATTACTGGACATTATTAAATGGTTGGCAATACGATTTAATGTATCTAATTGGGAAAATTGTGTCTTACTCATGGTTATATCATATATCATCAAAAAGTACTTTTTAAAATTCAAATCTATCAGTTGAAAATGTATCTGTTCTACAGATTCTTTGAATACCGTGTGATAAAAAAGTTTAAATTATCTCCTATTCTATGCGGATAATTCCCTGCATATAACTACCTCCTTTTTTTAGTTGTATAGTATACTCTCCTTTATTCCAATTATCAATAAGAATAGGATAAGTGGTATACTCGGAAACAATAGAGATTACTTTATTCTCTGCCATTAACTTATATGGAAAGAGAAGAAGAAAAGCTGTTAATACTAATACAATGTTTTTCATATTTTGCAGTTCGTTTTAAAATTTAGGCAAATAAGAAAAAACATTTTAATGTATCATCAAAAACTAGTACACTTTTAGTACACAGATGGCTTGCTGTGCTATTCTAAAGTACACAATTAGTACACTGTGGTTCGTAGTTTACTGTAAATCAGAAATAAAGGCATCCAGTTCTTCGGTAGAGCTTTGTTCTCCCAGTACTCTCTTTGCAAGGCAGGTGCGAGCGTTATGTAGAGAAGACTAATGGCAAAATGAAAGAACTTGCCACTATAGGTATGGCACAAAATCAAGACGAACTTGGAGTCCTTCTCTCTAAAGGTCGTGAGTGGATTTCCAAAGAGCAAGAGCGGCGGCATCTCTGTCTGAATTTATTCGGAGAAAAACGAAGCGAATGTGAATCAGAACTGTTGGATGCGGAACAGATGCTTTCATGCATAACAAACATTTCGATAAATGGAGCTGATTTGATTCTTGACCGGGTATTTGACAATGTTGGCTTCAACAGAATCGAGGACGTAGTGTTCTGACAACTGGTAAAAGCCCGTTTAGCTTATCCTGCCAGCAAGGCTGCCACTGTAGAGTATCTGAAGAACCATTTTGATGAAGATGTAAGCCTGTCAAGAATATACCGCTATTTGGATAAGCTCAGTGACAGCCAGCATGAAATCGTGCAGTGGAGGGTGACGTTAAAGTATCCATCAATTACGCCAAACTTGAAGCCGATGCGAAATGGAACGGACTAAAAGGCTATCTTACCAATACTAATTCATATATTTCATTGTATTAAAAAAGGCCGTCCAACTTCACATTGGAACGGCCTTTCCAGTACCTATCATTCGATTTTCAATTACTTCGCCACTTCAGGTTCATCCTGCAACTCGAACTTAGCATCTCCTAAGCCCTTGAAAGTATAAGTATAAGTAAATGTTTCAAGCCCATTATACACTTTTGCAGAAATGACATAAAAACAATCTACCCCACTTACTTGTGCACCGGCCGTAGGATACTCTGTTGCCAAAATCAATTCAATTCCTTTCTGGACCATAGATAGCAAATAAGTCTCGGCTTCTTTATCATCTGCCGGAACTACCCTGTCAGGGTCATTCGAACGACGTTTGGACAACTGGATATTGAAGTTTACATAATAAGAGCTACCACCAAACCAATATTCCGAGTTGCCATACTTGGCATCCATATATCCGGCATCCTTATTCGCTTTCACCCAATTTTCCAGAATCAAGTAATCTTCGGATGCCAATGATTTAGTCACCGTCGGATCAAACAACCACTCGGTTCCATTATGCACAAAATTCACTTTTTCTTTCAGCTCCATATTGTTATTCAGAATCCACGTACCTTCCTTGAACAGATACTCATCCACTTCAATGGTCGTTACCTTATTATAATATTTGTACATGACCACTTTTGAATCACCTTCCTGAGCATAGGGAAATTTCTGAGCCAGGAACTGAGGCAGATAATTCTCAGGAGCATCCGAAGTGCTGAAGTTATCGTGACTGCCCGGAGTTCCCATAGCATCATAATCGGCAGGAGTCACTACAATCAATCTGCTATCTTTCTTAACCTTCCAATCCTTTCCATCAAATTGATACAATGCGTTGTAAGGCTTTTCATCCGTCGGAGCCAATACTGCCGATGAAACACTTACATTGTCAAGCTGAACAGTAGTGGTTTTCGCCTTAGGCCCCTCGCCTACGTAACGGAACGCAACATAAACACTCTTGCCTTTGTATGCAGCCAAAGACGCTTTTCCCACATTCACAAAAATATCGTTGTAACCGCTTGCAGGTCCTTCAGGAAAGGTGAATTGACTTTTCACGCTAGTCCACTGTGCCACATCAATCGAACCATTTCCACTATAAACATCGGAAACCAAGATGTCCAGACAATCCGCATTATAGTATCCGAACTTAATGTCGAATGAAAGACTTGCATCGGATGTGGTAACCTCTACAGCCGGAGAAATGAGCCATGCGTCCACCTCGCCGGTAAAGCCGTTGGCCGAATATTGCGCATAGCTGTTTCCGCTATAACTCTTTCCCTGCCATTTTCTATCGCCTTTCAATTCCACCTGCTGCCATCCTTCCAATACAATATCCTCGTTTGCCACAACCGATTCAAAGTTCTGGGCATACAACTCTTCTCCTGTAAATTCGGGATCTACCTCATCATATTTATAATCCACCAAAACAAGGTCGCCTTCTTTCGCATCTTTGTATTTACCGGCCAGCCATGCGGGAAGAACTGTAGCCGGAGAGTGTTTCGGAGACAGGAACTTCACGGGCGAGCCCTCGCCCCACACCGTTTCGTAATCCTTATTGCTTAAGGAGGCATCAGCCACTGTCCTATATTCCAATACATAGCCGGAAGGATTGTTCTGATATCTGTATGTCACTCCCACGGAAGAACCTTTCCCCCAAGAGGGTAACATTTTTGCAATGATAGCGGGGACAAACTTCTCGGCCGAAGCAAATTCATTCAAAGCCTTATCCGTCTTGACGGCATTCGCCAATGCTTTTTCTGCATCCGAGGTGGCAGCCTTCGCCGCTGCAGAACTGATTGTTTCATAATCGGTATCAGTCAGCACATATTCTGCCATCGTCTGGGTGTTCGTTGTACCTTCCGCATCGATTTCATTGTAAATATCATCCATGGGATCACACGCCGTAGCAAAAACTCCCAACAGAGACCATGCGATCAAATTATATTTTAACTTCATATTTATCGACTTTTTTAGAGATTAAAAGATTACTTTAAAACCGGCAGACCATGTGGTACCGAAGCCGTAATATACCAATGCAGTCTTCCAGTCATGGTTCGTGCCGTCTTTGGCATCGGCAATATATTCCGTATTAGTCAAGTTATATACATTACTGTATACAATGGCACGGATATCTTTGGTGATATTGAAACGATAGTTCATACCCAAATCAATTGTACCATAATCCGGCAACTGCCAAGAGTCAATACCAGCGTCGGCTTTATTCACCCGGTTCTGAGGATCGAAGTCAGCATAATTCTTACCGAAGAAGTTGTAGTCGGCCGATATTTTGAATCCTTTGAACGGTTCCCATGAAGCGCTCAGCGCGGAGGTGAGCTGTGCGGAGTTACCCACATGCACATCTTTCAGATAAGCATCATAGTTTCCGATAGGGTTGTTCGCTTCATCATACATAGTGAAATGAATATCATCTTTCCATTTCCAATCGCCTAAAGAGAACATACCTTTCAATTCAAAGGACTTGACAGGACGGTAAGTCGCTTCCAGTTCCACACCCATGTGGACTGCGTCCAAGCCTGTGAGGTTGGCATACTCCTGACCGATCTTACGACGCAAGGACTTGTCCATCCATTGAGTGTAATATCCATTCAATGCAATATTGACCTGTTCCGTGCTAAATCCATAACCCAATTCCAACGTAGTAATCTTTTCGTAGGGCACATCCTTTTCGGGAGCAGCCGTATTGCTTGCAAAGACAGAGTTGAAGAAAGGCGCGCGGGTAAAATAGCCTGCATTGACAAACACATTGTGGTTTTCATTGAACTTATAGTTAAAACCACCCTTCACGCTCCAAGGCAGGAAATTCTGAAGACCGGACACTCTGTCCAGTTTATCTGCACCCGTAGCAGTGTATCTGGAATCCGTACCGCCACGGTCATCGTATCTATAAGCCTCTTCGGTCAATGATGCCGACAGGAATCCCGACCATTTATCGGTATTATATTCGGCCTGTGCAAAGACACCTCCCCAGAATATCTCACCCACACTGTAATAATTGAACTTGTCACCCACTTTCAGCAGCTGGTTCTTGGTTTGGAATGCCAGCGGAGAGGTCTGCAGATAGAACTCACCACCCAACAAATCATCAATTTCCTCTGTATGATACCCTTTATAGTAACGCAAGTCAACACCTCCCGTAATAGTCAGGTTCTCAGTTAAATGATTCTTATAGGAACTCAGCATGCCATACCAGTCATGGTCATTGACAGCATTGGTAAAGATCACCTGCGACCCGTTTTGAGAAGCCGCATTGGCAGCCATGGCACGTTCGTAGTCGAACAAACCATCCGGAGTCATCATGGCACCATCCTTGGGACGGCCGGTATTGTTATCAATAGTCAGCCAATTACTCATAGCACCACGTGCACGGCGTCCGCCACCTGTAGCCATAGAGCCGTACAGAGAAGTGGTCAGTGTGGATTTCTCGTCAATAGTCCAGTAGTGGTTCAAAGAAACCTGAGGTTTATGGTAATAATTATAGCCATAACCGCTACCTACCGCCTCACCGTTGATATAACCGTATCCGTTATTGAAACGTCCGCCATCGGGGCTGTTTTTATAATCCTCGATATAGTGCATGGTAGAACGCTGGTTGTGCCATTGAGGAGCTCCGAAAGCTGTCAACGACAATTTATGATGATCGTTTATCACCTTCGAGATATTTCCAAAATAAGTCCATCCTTCATAATTGGTACCTCTCACGTAGCCATCTCCTGTATTGAGCGACCCCATGAACGTAATGGCCCATCCGTTGTCCATCAATCCGGTAGAGAAAGAAACCGAATACTTGCGAAAACCATCGTTACCGATGCCGAAATAAGCCGATCCGCCTTTCTGGGCTTCGGTGCTTTTAGTAACCATGTTCATGGTACCACCCACAGAAGAGATACCTAATGCCGACGCGCCCAAACCACGCTGCACCTGAACAAACTGGCTCACATCGGACAATCCGGACCAGTTTGACCAATAAACCTTACCATTTTCCATACCGTTGATGGGCACACCATTGATCAACACGCCCAAATTGGATGAATCGAAACCACGCATATTAATGCGGGAATCACCATAACCACCGCTCTCACGGGTCACATACACCGAAGGAACTGATTTCAGCAGTTCGGGAAACTCCAGATTACCTATTTTTTCCTCTATCTTGGCCAGCTTCACATTCGAGATAGGAATAGGAGTCTGACGGTCATTTTTTATAATGGAGGCAATGACACTGACTTCACTCAAACCGATGGCATCGGGAGACATTTTAACCTCACCCAAATCTATCGTATTGCTTCCTGTTACCTGATGCGTAATTTCGTTGTACCCCAAGTACTTGAATACGATAGTAGCCTTAGAGGAAGTTAGTTTCAACACAAAGTTACCGTCCATGTCTGTTACAGTACCCAGCGTGGTGCCGCTGACCGACACAGTGGCACCGATCAACGGCTCATTGTTCTCGGCATCTACTACTTTACCTTTTACTGTTCCTTGCGCAACAGCCGCAGCAGTGAAACAAATTGTCAGAACTGCCAACATGAGGAAATGCTTTAGATGATTTCTCATAATTTTGTCTTTGATTTAAATTAATTAGTTAGTATTTTATTCCAAATAGGAGAAACAAAGGTAGAACTTTTATTCATATAAATTGCATTTATATCAGATTATTTAAGCGTAAAGGGTGATTTTTAGACCGGAACATGACAAATATGTTAAGAAAATGGATAGTGGCTACTTACTAACCACTATCCATTTCTCTATATTACGGCTTTTCTCACTGAAGCCCCCCTATCTTAAACTATTTTCGTCCGTCTAGAAAGGTCGGACATTATGTTTTTCATCGATCTGTAGCAAGGCCACCGCCGTACCGTTTAATTTGAATTCCATTACATAAATACATCATCAGTCTTCCATCAGCTTGCGATAGCGCACCCGCTTGGGTTCCTCATTGCCTAGACGCTTCATCTTGTTCTCTTCGTATTCCGAATACGATCCTTCAAAGAAGAATACCTCGCTGTTTCCTTCGAAAGCCAAGATATGAGTACAGATACGGTCCAGGAACCAACGGTCGTGGCTGATCACCACCGCACAGCCCGCAAAGTCGTCCAGACCTTCTTCCAGTGCGCGCAGCGTGTTCACGTCAATATCATTGGTAGGCTCGTCCAGCAACAACACGTTTCCTTCTTCCTTCAGCGCCATAGCTAGATGCAGGCGGTTTCGCTCACCCCCCGAAAGCATTCCGCAAAGTTTCTCCTGGTCAGCTCCCGAGAAATTGAAACGGCTGAGGTAAGCACGTGCGTTGATATCCCTGTTTCCCAAACGGATCAGTTCGTTCCCACCACTAATCACCTGATAAACGGACTTGGCGGGGTCGATGTCTTTATGTTGCTGGTCCACGTATGCCAGTTTCACGGTCTCTCCCACTTCGAAAGTACCTTTGTCTACGGTTTCCAGTCCCATAATCAAGCGGAACAAAGTAGTCTTGCCGGCACCGTTAGGACCGATCACGCCGACAATGCCGTTAGGGGGCAACATGAAATTCAGGTTATCGAACAACAGCTTGTCACCGTAAGCCTTCGCCACTCCTTTGGCCTCAATCACCTTGTTTCCCAGACGGGGTCCGTTCGGGATGAAGATTTCCAACTTCTCTTCCTTCTCCTTCACATCCTCGTTCAGCAACTTGTCGTAAGAGTTCAGACGAGCCTTTCCCTTTGCCTGACGGGCTTTGGGAGCCATGCGCACCCAGTCCAGCTCGCGTTCCAGCGTCTTACGGCGCTTGCTTGCCACTTTCTCCTCCATCTCCATGCGCTTGGTTTTCTGTTCCAGCCAGCTGGAGTAGTTTCCTTTCCAGGGGATACCTTCGCCACGATCCAGTTCCAGAATCCATCCGGCTACGTGGTCCAGGAAGTAACGGTCGTGGGTCACGGCAATTACCGTCCCTTCATATTGCTGCAAATGTTGTTCCAGCCAGTCGATACTTTCCGCATCCAAGTGGTTGGTAGGCTCGTCCAGCAACAGGATATCCGGCTTCTGCAACAGTAGGCGGCACAATGCCACACGGCGTCGCTCGCCTCCCGAGAGATTCTTCACCGGCTGGTCTTCGGGCGGACAGCGCAATGCATCCATGGCACGCTCCAGTTTGCTGTCCAGATTCCATGCGTCCGTAGCGTCAATGATATCCTGCAGCTCTGCCTGACGGGCAAAAAGCGCATCCATCTTCTCGGGATCCTCATAGTATTCGGGAAGCCCGAATTTATTGTTTATTTCTTCGTATTCCGCCAGTGTATCCACGATGCTCTGCACCCCTTCCATCACTACCTCTTTCACAGTCTTTTCATCATCCAGATGCGGTTCCTGTGCCAGATAACCCACAGAGTAGCCCGGCGAGAACACCACTTCTCCCTGATAACTTTTCTCCAGTCCGGCAATGATTTTCATCAGCGTTGACTTACCCGAACCGTTCAGACCGATGATACCAATCTTAGCACCGTAAAAAAAGGATAGGTAGATGTTTTTCAATACCTGTTTGTTCGCTTGGAAGGCCTTGCTTACGCCCACCATCGAAAAGATAATCTTTTTATCGTCTGCCATATTCTTTCTATATTAAATTATTAAAATCGCTATTTTTTACTGCCTTTCCCCCATCTTTCTGTAATACCACGGATGCGTGAAGAACTCATACATCAGCAGCAGAACGACACAGATACCGATAGATACCCAATAAATGGTATTGGGATGCTTTTCGGTCCACATATTCTCAAGCAGGAAGCCGCCCATCACACCTGCCTCCCACATCAGCTGATAGGTATTGTTTCCCGTTCCCCGTTCGCAATGCCTGGGCAGGCTGATCATTTTTACAAAGAAGCGTGACACAGTGGTTCCGATTCCCACCCCCAGCAGAAGGCCTGCTATATAGCTATCCATCAGCATATTGGAAAAATTCAGCAATAACAATCCCCCTATCATGGCCGCCTGCCCCCACTCTACCTCCGAACGGCCGGAAGTATGAGAAAGCACGTAACGAAAAAGTAGCAAAGACAGGATAAAGCCTATCAGGATGGAAACAAAAAACAATTCATTATAAACATGTGCTGCCAGTATGCCGAAAACAATGGCCACCAGCATCATATTCAGTCCCGGCCACAAGGTGCGCGGCAGCAAAAAATGGTCCAGTGAAAACCATGACGTGCTGAGCGGGGCACGGAAAGGGACTTTCACCGCCAAAACCAACGCCCATGCCAACGCCCCCAAAACCATACTGGTATAAATGATATGGTGAAAATTCCAATAAGGATAAATATAGACCCCTAAAGCAAGCCCCACAGCCATTCCGATACGGCCCGCCCAAGCAAAAGCAATATTGGCGTCCGTGCGACGACGGGAAGCGGTGACATCAATCACCAGCGTACTGCCCGTAGTCATGGTAATGATACCGAACAGTGCTCCTTGAAGCACTCTGACCAGTGCCACCCACCCTACGGTGGCAACGTATGGATAGAGCAAACCGGATGCCACAAACAGGAACATCGCTATGAGGCACACACTTTTACGTTTGAACGTATCGATAAGATAGCTGTTGAATGCTCCCGGAAGAAACATGGCCAGTCCGAAAACAGCAACGGCTGCTCCTGCTTCCGCATAACTGCAATACCAGTACCGCACTATCCATAAAGGCAGTACGGGAAGCATCGTATATAACGATGCATAAAGCAAAAAATTAGAAAGGGATAACAAAATCATATTCCCAGTCCACAGTTTTGCTTTCTCATACGGAAAGAAGAAGTCATTATACATATCGGCAGCAACTTTTTAATATTGTTCGTCTTTGTTAGGGAAATCGCCTTTTTTCACATCGTCCACATACTGCTGTATGGCTCCTGTCATGACCGTATGCAAATCGGCATAACGCCGGAGGAAACGGGGGCTGAACCCATTGGTCATGCCCAGCATGTCCGATACGACCAGCACCTGTCCGTCCACCGCGCCGCCGGCTCCGATGCCAATAACGGGAATGGTCAACTCCCTGGCCACACGCTCTGCCAGTGACGCGGGGATTTTCTCGAGCACCAGCGCAAAACATCCCGCCTCTTCCAGCAGGTGTGCGTCACTCAACAGTTTCTCGGCCTCTTCCTCGTCCTTGGCGCGTACAGTATAGGTTCCATATTTATTGATAGACTGCGGCATCAGTCCCAAGTGTCCCATGATGGGAATGCCGGCAGCAATGATTTTCTTTACCGCATCAATGATTTCCACGCCACCTTCCAGCTTCAATGCATCAGCATGCGTAATCTTCATTACCTTGATTGCATTAGTCACCGCTTCGTACTCGGAAGTCTGGTAAGTACCGAAAGGCAGATCCACCACCACGAGCGCGCGTTTCACCCCACGAACCACGGACTTTCCATGATAAATCATCTGGTCAAGGGTAATGGGAAGTGTGGTCACATTTCCTGCCATGACATTCGAAGCAGAGTCGCCTACCAAAATGACATCAATGCCTGCACCGTCCACAATCTGCGCTGTCGTATAATCATACGAGGTAAGCATAGAAATTTTCTCGCCTCTCTGTTTCATTTCCACCAACCGGTGGGTCGTTACTTTGCGTGTATCGCCTGAAATATATCCTGCCATATTTACTTTAATTTATAAAAAAACGGCTGCAAAGGTAGATGTTTTAATTGACATTACCTCATTATATTCTTCATTTTTTCGAAGCTGAATCCTTTAAAGTCCTGAATGACAGCCTTTGCCTTATCGCATATTTGCTCTTCAGAGTTGGTGGTAGCCAGTCCTATTACGGTCATTCCGGCACGGTTTCCCGCCTCAAGCCCATGAAACGAGTCCTCAAAAACCACACAGTTGCCGGGCACGGTGTCAAAAACTGCCGCGCCTAGCAGAAAGCATTCGGGATCGGGTTTGGAATGGGTAAACATTTCGGCAGTGAGGATACGGTCCACACTCTGCTTCAATTCCGGATGTGCTTTATATACATTATTCATCTTCATCTCATTCGAACTTGTGACTATGGCTATCTTTACCCCGTTTTCCCTCAATTCTTTCAGGAAGGCCTCTACACCCGGGATATAATGATATAACATATTTTTTTCAAAATTGTTCAAATTTTCTGTAATTTCACGCTGCACATCTTCCATTCCGGCAAAATGGTTGGCATAAATCTGTGCCAAGGTCTGCCCTTTTATCAACCGGCCGAATTCGGGAAGTTCCGGATGGTACTTCCTTCCTTGTTCATTCCAGAATATACTATACTGAGTTTCAGTATCCATGACCACTCCGTCAAAATCGAACAAAGCCACCATGCTTTTTGTTGAATTCATATTACTTTTAGTTTGATTTAACGCCGCAAAGGTCTGAATAATCCTCCATATTCCTACCTTTGCAAAACTTAAAAATAATAAAAACGCGAGTATATGATATTTAATGCAGAAAACATTCTCTTGATAGGTTCCATCCTATTGTTCGTCAGTATTGTAGTGAGCAAGACCGGCTACCGGTTCGGGATTCCTACTTTGCTTGTCTTTCTATTGGTCGGTATGCTGTTCGGCAGCGACGGTCTGGGACTCCAGTTCCACGATGCGGGCGAGGCACAGTTTATCGGCATGATGGCCCTCAGCATCATTCTGTTCTCGGGGGGAATGGATACCAAATACTCGGACATCAAGCCTGTATTGCCACAAGGCATACTGCTTTCCACCTTCGGTGTATTGCTTACCACTATTTTCACCGGATTCTTTATTTATTGGATTTCCGGGTTCTCGAACGTCAGCATCACCATGTCCCTGATGACGGCCATGCTACTGGCGGCTACCATGTCGTCTACGGACTCTGCTTCCGTATTCAATATCCTGCGCTCGCAAAGCATGAACCTGAAACACAACCTCCGCCCGATGCTGGAACTGGAAAGCGGAAGTAATGACCCTATGGCGTATATGCTTACTATCGTCCTGATACAATTCATCACATCGGCAGGCATGGGGGCGGGTGATATTCTGACTTCGTTCCTGATTCAGTTTGTGGTGGGTGGTGCATCAGGGTTCCTGCTGGGGAAATTGGCGGTAGTAATTATCAACAAGATCGACTTGAAGAACCAGTCGCTCTATCCTATCTTGCTGCTGAGCTTTATTTTCTTCACATTCACCATGACCGATCTGTGTAAAGGAAACGGCTATCTGGCTGTCTATATAGCAGGAATGATGGTGGGTAACGCACGCATTGTAAACCGTAAAGAGATCGCTACTTTTATGAGCGGCATGACCTGGCTCTTCCAGATTATTATGTTCCTAAGCCTGGGATTGCTGGTGAATCCCCATGAAATGTTGTCCATCGCCATACCGGCAACCTTGATCGGCATCTTCATGATTGTCCTCGCCCGCCCGCTCAGTGTCCTACTCTGCCTTCTTCCTTTTAAAAAGATGAACATCAGTTCACGGCTGTTTATTTCCTGGGTGGGATTGCGCGGAGCAGTACCTATCATATTCGCCACGTATCCGGTAGTGGCTGATGTGCCGGGATCTACTCAGATTTTCAATATCGTATTCTTCATTACCATATTGTCTTTAGTGGTTCAGGGAACAAGCATTTCCCGGATGGCCAAATTACTCCACCTAGATACACCACTGGAAAAAACAGGAAATGATTTCGGAGTGGAGATACCTGAGGAAATCAATACAGACCTCCGCGATATCGTATTGACGGAGGAAATGCTGGCAAATGGAAACAGGCTGATGGATATGAACCTGCCTAAAGGTATGTTGGTGATGCTGGTAAAAAGGGAAAACGAATTCATGATCCCCAATGGCTCTCTGCAACTGCATGTCGGTGACAAACTGCTGATTATCTCGGAAAGCAAAACGAAATAAGCTATTGGTCGATTACTCAACTGAGCAACAGCATGATATTCAATGCGGAGACAATCACCGCAATGGTATAAAGCACGAATGAACTCCACCGGGAGTTGGCATATTTGCCCATCACCCGTTTGGAAGAGGTCAATCCTACTTGCAGAAACACCGTGAAAGGCAGCTGGATACTCAGAATCATCTGAGAGATGATAAGGCCGTAAAAGGGATTCTCAATAAAGAAGATCAGAAGCAATGCTATCCCCAAAGAAATCCCCACACCTGCCTTAGAGTGGATATCCTTGATATGATAGGACTCACCGAAAATGCCGGCAAAGATAGAACCTGCCGCCATGCCACTGGTGATGGTGGAGGAGATCCCCGCCATTAGTAATGCCAGAGCAAAGATGATTCCGGCATGGTTGCCCAGCAACGGGTCCAGCAACGACTTCGCCTGCTGCAACTCCTCCACCGAAGTCCGGGTACGAAAGAAAGTAGCGGCCGCCAGCAAGATCATGGCACTGTTGATAGCCCACCCCACAATCATGGAGAATAAAGTATCATAGAACTCATATTTCAATACTCTGCGGATGGAGCTCTCGTCCTGCTTGTTGTACTCGTGACTCTGTATCACCTCTGAATGCAGGAAAAGATTATGCGGCATAACCACTGCCCCCAGCACGCTCATGACAATCAGCATACTGCCTTGAGGTATGTCGGGCACTACCCAAGAACGAACTGCCACAGGCCAGTCAATATCTACCAAAAACAATTCATACAGAAACGAAAGGCCGATTACGGATACAAAAGCAATGATGGCTCTTTCTATCTTTTTATATGAATTGGAGAAAAGCATAATGACGACAAACATCGTGGTGAGAACAGCTCCCCAAGTAATGGGAATTCCCAACAGCATCTGTAAGGCAATGGCTCCCCCCAGTATCTCCGCCAGCGAAGTGGATATGGAAGCCAGTACCGCACTACCCAAAACAGGACGGGATATCCACTTGGGGCAATACTGTGTAGCTGCTTCACTCAAGCACAATCCCGTCACAATGCCCAAGTGGGCCACATTATGTTGCAACACAATCAACATAATGGTGGACAGGGTTACCACCCACAACAATGCGTAACCAAATTCGGAACCGGCCGCAAAATTCGAAGCCCAGTTTCCCGGATCAATAAAACCTACTGTAACCAGCAATCCGGGACCAATATATTTAAAGAAATCAAGACCACCCAGATAACGTTTGTGGTCCGTACGCTTTAATTCATCTATAACGCGAGGCATGTTTTACTTTTTTTTGTTTGCAAAAATCTACCTATAAAAACAAAAATCCGTTTGCTTTGTTCAAATTTATAGTTTATTTTCGCTTCAAAATACCGATTTATAATGAAAAAAGGAATGATTCTAATAGCAGCCTTGAGCATCTTTGCCCTGGCAGGTTGTGAGAATAGCCACCGCTCACAAATCCGCAAATTCAAGCAATTGGCCGAGAAGACCAACCAATCCTGCCCCACCCGCATGAACGAAACGGTCACACTGGACAGCACCCGTTATGACGAGAACAATAATGCCGTGAGCTATTTCTACAGTGTTACGGGAGAACTGGACAATGCCACTTATATGAACACCCATTATGCCACCTTTAAACAAGCCCTACAGGAGGCAGTAGACAATTCAGTGGAGATGGAGGCGTACCGAAAATTCAGCACCTCCATCCACTATATCTATTATTCGGGATCAAGCAAAGAACAACTGGCCGAATTCTCCTTCAATTCCCCCAAATAGATTCCGTTTCAGCCCATCCGGATGCATGATACCACGCTATGGAAGACCTGAAATAGTTGTTCCAAAGCAAATATTTGGAAGTGGTGGATGAATTAGGGATATACATCCCCATGCCACAGTAGTTATTACCATCTATCCTATATAGGGACGAAGTGGGATTAGGGGTGTATCCTGTATAAATGACCGCTTTATTAAATTGCTGCACAAACTCCTCGGGAACTGTCCCTCCGGTCAAGTTTTCGACAAATTGCACCATATCGTATGCATATCCTTTGAAGTTGTTACCAGCTTTGCCATACTGTTGCAGTTCAGCCGCATCTACACTCTTCAGATTCTCCTGATTAGACAGAATCACCTTTCTGACATCTTGCGCCAAGCCCTCCATCTGATTGCAATCCACAGCCGAAACAGTACCCCATCCATTGTAATTATAGTAGTCAATATAGTTTTTGCAAATAGAAACTAAATGGTCTTTGAAATTATCCGCATAAAGATGAGACATGAGCCTCTCATAAGGAAAACCTAATGCAGGAACATCCAGCACAGAAGCGATGCAATAGCGGGTGGCATCTTTCAGCTCATAATACACCTCGGCACACCCCATCATACACGCATCAAATAAGACAAAATCAAACTTTTGAGGATTTACCGTACGCAAGACCTCAGCCAGTTCGGGTATCACAGCCGTATTTGCATTCACTCCGTCCACTCCGATAGAACGGGTTCCCGTAATGGTAGGCAACCATCCGGAACCGTGAGAACCGAATATGATGCCATAACTTTCTGACGGGTAACATTCCATCATGTCGGAAATGACAGTCTGCATCACCTGCTTTTTCGTCGAGATCTGGGAAGGATAACTCTTCTCAACCACACCGATTCCCACAATATCAGCCCTACTGGAATTAGAGAACATATCTTCTATTTCATTCTTAGAATAGCCATTGATGCCTCCTCGTCCATTAGCAGTATAGCGCAGGATGGTAGGCGTCTTCCAATTGGGTTCCGTGCTGTTCTCGTAACCATCCCAATATACCAGCAGCGTGGCAGAGTCCGTTACTTCCGTCAAACCATTCATCATGGTCATAATATTCCTACGCAGATTATCACTCAAATTGTTATTCGCCCAGAAAAAAGCCAGAATCGTTCTTCCGGCATGCCGCTGAGGGATCACAATTGTTTCTTTCTCACAAGAGAAGAAAAAGCAGGCTACTAAAAATATAAATAGAATCTTTTTCATAAAAAAGGATTACTCTTCCGGTTTTTTGAACTTGAATGCATTGGGGTTCACTTCGCGAATCAGCAAGGTTTTTCCTTTTTGATACTTGGCCTTCATTTTGTTGACACTCTTTTGTAGTTTCTTTCTACTGTTCGAGAAATAAACAAAACAAGTGCGGTTCATCAGCCCCTCCTCGTTTTCCAGATAGTTTTTCAATTGATAGCTGTATTGTGAACGCCCGGGCAGCATTTTATTGTCCAGCCACACACTGTCCATCTCCTGAATTTCCGTAAAATAAACCAATGAATCTGTAAACGATGCGGAAACTCCCACTATATAAACGGATTTATCTTTACTTCCTTTCAACGAAAATGCCGAGCACACCATCAGCACCAATAATAAAGAGCACAGAATCTTTATGGACTTCATAATTTTAATTATTATAGTTTATTGGAGGACAAAAGTAGTTAATTACGGACAAATACGAAAAAGTAATAGATTAATTAACTATAATAATTGGCATATTATTAACAAAAGCACAAGATGGAAGCTACCTTCCCTCTTGTGCTTTGTTTTCTTTCGGAAACCGAATCTGTCTTATCCTAAATAAGACTTAAGCAACTTGCTACGCGAATTTTGTCTCAATCTTCTAATGGCTTTCTCCTTAATCTGGCGTACGCGCTCACGAGTGAGGCCGAATTTATCGCCGATTTCTTCCAACGTCATTTCCTGCGTATTAATACCGAAAAACATCTGGATAATATCCTTTTCCCTTTCGGTCAGCGTAGAGAGTGCTCTATCAATTTCCCTCGCAAGTGATTCATTAACCAAGGAACGGTCTGCCATAGGCGAGTCGTCGTTTACAAGCACATCCAGCAAACTGTTATCTTCTCCTTCCACAAAAGGAGCGTCTACAGAAATGTGGCGTCCTGAAACCTTCAGCGTGTCCGAGATTTTATCTACAGGTATTTCCAGTTCATCGGCCAGTTCTTCCGGAGAAGGACGACGCTCGTTTTCCTGTTCGAATTTAGAGAAGGCTTTGCTGATCTTATTCAACGAGCCTACTTGATTCAACGGCAAACGGACAATACGTGACTGCTCTGCCAATGCCTGGAGAATAGACTGACGAATCCACCATACGGCGTAACTGATAAACTTGAAGCCTCGGGTTTCATCGAACTTTTCGGCTGCTTTAATCAGCCCCAGGTTACCTTCATTAATCAAGTCTGGAAGACTTAATCCCTGATTTTGATACTGCTTGGCTACAGACACAACAAAACGCAAATTGGCACGTGTCAGTTTTTCCAATGCTACCCGGTCGCCTTTACGGATACGCTGAGCGAGTTCCACCTCTTCCTCTACGGTAATCAGGTCTTCACGGCCTATTTCCTGTAAATACTTATCCAGAGATGCGCTCTCTCGGTTAGTGATACTTTTGGTAATCTTTAATTGTCTCATTCTCTATAAAACAAATTTGGGATGCAAATTTACAACATAAAATGGAATAGATCCATTTTTGTTTAAAAAATATTAGCTAATAAATCAAAAAAGGCTATCTTGGTCTTCCTTTTCCTCCATATTTTATGAAAACAAGGCAATATCCGTCTCTTTATTGATTTTATCAGCTTACTAAATAAGAGTATTAGTATTCCGGAACATAGGGTAAATCCAGCTTCACAACACAATCGGGATGCACGGAAGTAGCCCTTGCCGTGCATCCCTAAACTTTACCTATTGAAACTTTCTACCTTAAAAATATCTTTATTCCTGTGTCAAATCTACTGCATAGTTAGCACGTTTACCTGACGGGAACATACCACTCAAGAACAATACCTGATCCGGTGACTGGGTAGCAGCCTTCAGCACATCTTCCAAATCATTTACTGACCTGACGGGTTGTCCATTCGCCTTCAGAATGATGAAACCTTTACGGATACCGGCAACTTTCATCTTACCGTCTGTCACACCTGTGACTTCCACACCATATCCCAAATTCAACTGTCTCTTCAGCTCCTGAGGCACTTCACGGAACGCTGCGCCCAAGATATCCATACCCGCACTCTTCACGACTTTCGTTGTTCCCTGTGCGTTCTTCAAGGTCATCTCGATATTCTTTTCTTTCTTGTCACGCAATACCTTCACAGTCACTTTGTCACCCGGACGGTGCTTAGCCAACCCTTCCTGTAACTCTGCAAAGTTCTTCACCCGTTTTCCGTCAATGCCGATAATGACATCGTCCACTTCCAAGTTACCGGCTGCAGAACCTCCGTCAATGACCTCAGCTATCAGCACACCGTCGGTAGCTCCTAGCTCCTTCACTTTCTTCTTGATCTCTTCCGGCATCATCTGCTGGTCATCATTAATCGGAGTCCCCTTGATACCCAATACCGCACGCTGAACGGTTCCGTATTCTTTCAAGTCGGCTATCACCTTCTTCATAATACTGGTAGGGATGGCAAAACCGTAACCGGAATAAGCCCCTGTCGGTGAATAAAGCACCGAGTTGACACCTACCAACTCGCCTCTTGCATTGACCAATGCCCCACCACTGTTACCTTGATTAATAGCGGCATCCGTCTGAATGAATGACTCCACACCTTGATTATATACGCCCAAAGAGCGTGCCTTGGCACTCACAATGCCGGCGGTCACTGTAGATGTCATATTGAACGGATTACCCACAGCCAATACCCACTCGCCCACTTTCAAGGCTTCGGAGTCACCTACGGGAATAGTGGGAAGCTCATCCGCTTCAATTTTAACTAACGCTAAATCCGTGCTGGGGTCTGTACCGATTACACGCCCTTTATATTCACGTCCGTCATTCAGTTTGACACTGATCACATCAGCATTATCAATTACATGGTTATTCGTCACAATATATCCATCTTTCGAAATAATGACTCCGGAACCGAAACCCACTCTTTCAGGAGTTTGTACCTGACGCTGCTGGCCACCGCCTCTGCCATTTCCAAAAATATCGCCAAAGAAATCATAGAACGGATCGCGAACGGTAACCGTCTGAGTTTTTGACTCTTGAGTTGACTTTATATGAACTACTGCATGCACTGAATTTTCCGCTGCCTGAGTTAAATCCACCGGTTGCATTTGGGTGGCGTCCAGCGCGGCGAATCTTGTATTCGGATTCTGTTGGAACACATCATTAAAGGCCACGCTTTTGTTCGGCTCGGGGGTCAACATAGAATAAGCCGTTACTCCTGCTACACCTGCGCTGACAGCGACAATTGCTGCTGCGCCTAGTACCATTTTAGTTGCTTGTTTCATAACTTAATATCTATTAATTTGTTAATTTCAAGTTTGGTTTAACATTTCTGACGCTAATGTAATGACAAAAGTTGTACGATTGTACCGTTTGTCAGACATTTTTTTCCTCTTTTAACACAGATAGACAAGCACTTAACAGGGGTTAACCGCAGAATCTGCCAAATTTGCATTCATTATCAATAGCTGACAGATAACCAAATGACACAGTGCCCCCTGTTCATGGGGATCAATTTGTAATCTTGATCCCCACAAAATACGTTCTAGGCTGTGTAGGTCCATAAAAATAACCCGAGTCACGATAACCACCTTTGTCCAAATCCTTTTGAAAAGCATTGAAAATATTCTGAACCCCACCGTTTAACTGCAACTTGATATGGTCATTCAATACAAATGTGTAATTCAGTTTCACATTCAAATCAAAGAATTCAGGCGTATGCACCATTTCATCTTTAGCGATATACTGTCCTATATATTCCTCGGGCAACTCTGTCGGTGCGAAATGCGGTACATGCATCCGGCCTGTGTACACGCCGGACAAAGAGCAGTCGAAGTTCTTGAACGGAGCAGCCGCCAATGTGAAATAACCGTAGTAGTCAGGAGTACGAGGCATCCGCTTCACCGGTGCTACCTCAGGGTTCTCACTCCATGCCTCCAGCTCGGTATATTCGCTGCGCTGCACCGTGAAACCCACCTGTAAAGCCGCATCACGTCCATGTGCAATCTTTCCGTCCAGATTCACGCCATACACACGCGCTCCGTTACCGTTGCGACGCTCCTTCACCTTGTTACCATGCTCGTCATGGCCCATATCCTCCAGCACAAACACATCATCCAATCCGGTATAGAACCCTTCCAATAACAAATTGGTCTGGAAATGACCGATATTCGCCGTCCAGTCGATGGAGCCGCTGATGCTGTTGGAATGCTCCGGCTTCAGCCCTTCCGCCAACTTGATAAGCACACCCTCACCTCCTACTGCGGTAACATGCAAATCCTCATCGTATGCCTGCGGCGCACGGAAACCGGTAGACCAGGTAATACGTGCCTGTAGTTTGTCACTCGGTTTGTAGAGCAGGTTCAGGCGAGGGCTGAAAATAGGATTGTCAATCAGGTTATGGTCATCCAGACGGAACCCGGCCAGGAATACAAACCGATTCATTTTCCATTCGTTCTGTACAAAAGCACTGGCAATGCGCACATCTTGTTTCATATCACGGTGATAACCGGTCATAACATCGTGCAAGGAGTTGTTCTGATACTCCATTCCGGCGGTAAAAGTAGCAGGAGAGAATAAAACTTTCTCAAAATTACCCACATACATGCCGCCTGCCACCCAAGTCAGGTCTTTCGTCTTTCCGTACGCATTCGCATCCTGCTGCGCACCATAATAACTGTTACGGTCAGTATGCTGGATGGAAGAATAGAAAGAAAGCTTATGTTTGTATTCTTTCCAAAACAGATCATAACTCAATCCGCCACTATTGATGACGTGCTTGGTCTGTTCGGTGATATCCGTTTCGTGCGGCTGCAAATCAAACTGATTTCCTCCGCGACGGAACTCATTCGTAGTGTGATATTCCAGACTGATGCGGCTGAAATGCGTAGGACGATAATAGGTACGTAGCCCGAACGTATTCATGTTCAGCTTTCCCAACTCCGAGAAACCGTCTCCGTCCGCATCATACGGATTACGGTTCCTATAAGACTGATACAAAGCGATGCCATACGTATTGTCTTTTGACACCAAGGAAGCGTTGGCTCCCATATACTGCTCCCACACCTTGCCATTCATATTAGACATCGTTGAAGAAACCTGAAATGAATTGTTAATGGGGTCTTTCGTGATGATATTGATGGTTCCTCCCACCGCATTGGCACCAAACAAGGCCGACCCTCCTCCGCGGACAACCTCCACACGTTCTATCATATTCACCGGAATCTGCTCCAAGCCATACACACCGGACAGAGCACTGACTACCGGACGGCTATTGATAAGAATCTGCGAATAAGGCCCTTCCAGCCCATTGATACGCACTTGAGGGAAACCGCAATTCTGGCAGTTGTTCTCCACACGCAATCCCGACTGATAGTTCAATGATTTAGCCAAATCGGTAGAATTCACCGACTCGAACAGTTTGGCATTCATCACATTGACCACCACCGGAGCCACTTTGCGACTTGTCTCGTTGCGATTGGCCGACACGACCACTTCATCCGTCATGATACTTTCGTCGCTCATCAAAAAATGAACCTCTACCGTGAAGTCGTTACTGGCGGTCACTTTCTTTTCCTGTGTCTCATACCCCAGTAACTGAACCCTCAATGTATACTTTCCTGCCGGAACCTTCTTGAAACGGAACTCGCCGTTCTCATTACTCACCGTACCCTCTCCGGTCTCCACAATCAATATGGTGGCATACGGAAGGCTGTTCTCCGTACCTTTTTCTACTACATGACCAGAAATCACATTTCCTTCTTTCACAGGATTTACATCTTCTGCATACGCGTTGATACCCGCACCCATCACCATGAGCACGAGTAACAGAATATATTGTTTCATCTTTTTTTCTATTACTAAAATGTTTCGGTTTATTTAATTAAAGAAGGTGTATCGTCCTATGACACACACCCATCTACTGGAGGAATTACCCGAACGCATTCCACCAACAGATATACCTTATTTCAGCAATAAAAAGGAGGAGCACGCAAGCGGACACATTGCGTGTAAGGCGCTTTCGCGCGAAAAGTATTTGTCTTATACTCCAACACATACAGCACAGGACGGAACACACTCACCTCAGTCGGTGCCTCGGCCTCCAATGTTTGAATAACGCTCAGATGAGCGATGGAGATAACCTGTCCTGTGGTATGGGTATGGTGTTTGCCGGACGAAGGATGAGAGTGTACAATCATCACCCCGTTCACAATATGAACGTGGGTAAACAATGTAATGCTTACCTGATACGTTAAAAACAGCGTCAGCAGTAATAACGGGGTTAGTATGTACTTTCTCTTGCTCAACTACCTATTTCTTTTCTTCGCCAAACAGCAACTGATAATCTTTTTTTGCGGCAGGCACGGTCCACTCCTCCGGAATAAACTTCCATTGGTGCATAACATGAGGATGGAGCACTTTTTCCTGCTCGATATATTGCATCAGATAATAACGCAAATCCTTATCCGTTGCAAAGATAATACGTTTGGGCAAATCTTCCTTCGGAATTCCTGCTCCAAGAGTCAATAAATCTCCGCCACCGTTTCCACGATAAGAATTCAAAGCCACTTTATAAACCTTATCCATACAGAAGGGACTCCCGTCCGACATGCTCCGAACCGTGATTTTCTCTCCTGCCGGCTTGGTCACATCCACCGTATAGTTAATGCCTGCGGCAGAATCAAAATTAAAACTGGGATTCTTGAAATAAACCCGTCCGCTGGGATCTACCGGCTCCTTGAAAAGCATCAGATGATCCTCGGGACTCTTCATCTGATTTGTCCAGATAGCGTATGCCATTTCCAGAAAACCTTTTATCTCCTTGCCCGAGAGTTCCATCACATACAGCATGTTCTCGTATTTGTACAGATTGAACATATCACTCATATAAATATCCCCTTCTTTAATTTCCGCCCGGAAGGACAACGGAGCACAGAAGGACACTTCTGCTCCCGAAATTTCCAACTGCAACTGATGAATCAGGTCAACGAACGAAGAAGAACCGAAATAAGCATCCTTTGCCGTGATAGTACGCGAGATAGTCCCTATCTTACGAGACACAAAGTCATTCACGGCTTTATATTGAGGTGCAAATTTCTCCATAAACTCCCGGCTGACAGGATACTTGTTCATATCCACCAATCTGCCTTCCACAGACTTCGCCACCACCTTCCCGTCTTTCTTTGTTACGGTCAGGGTCACCTCCGAAACCACATTGGCATTGCTTGCCGGGTCAATGACCAGCACACTGTCACCCGCCACATTCTGCACCTTGACGCATTCCCGCGTATGGTCGTGCCCCATCAGCACCACATCAAATCCCGGAATCCGTTTGGCAACCTCCATAGAGGCGTCTTCCACCACCTGTCCCAACATGCTGCCCGACTTTCCGGCATGAAACAATCCCACGATGATATCAGGGTTCTCTTTTTTCTTTATAACCTCCACCCACTTACGTGCGCAAGGCTCCATTTCCTCAAAACACAGGCCACTCCACAGCTTCTCCGGCAGCCACGAAGGAACAGCCGGAGTAATCATACCCAAAACGGCTATCCTCACCCCGTCGCGTTCCAACACCTCGTAAGGTTTCAAGTAAGGCTTTCCGGTGGCGTTGTCTATGATGTTAGCTCCGAGCACCGGAAAATCGCACTGCCGTACCCAACGGTCGTACACCGCATGCCCGGTCTCTATGTCGTGGTTGCCCATATTGCCGGCCACATACCCCATATCATTCATCACATCCGCCGCAACATGAATGGAGGCCGTATCTATAAAATTATAATAGTAGGCCGTAGGCTGCCCTTGCAAGATATCTCCATTATCCATCAGCAGGCAATTATCCCCATATTTCTCACGCTGTTCTCTCACAAACGAATGAACGCGGGACAAACCTCCGCTCCATTCCTTCCGCTCAATGAAATTATACGGAAAGAAATTCCCGTGCACATCACTGGTTTCTATAATCTTGATAACCACTTCTTTCTGATTATTGGATGCAGCCAGCTGCATACCCACCCATAACAACAGGACACTGATACATATCTTATATTTCATCTTTCTATTCTTTTTTAGTTAAAGGATGCGGAATCACAATTACCGCCAAAGCCAAATCAAGACGCCGCCACGTTGCTTGTCCACTTCATCGCATCTCTCAAATTTGCTTTTTCAAATAAAAGCTTTTTAGTTAATGCAAAAGTAACAATAAAAACCGGAAACACCTTAAACCTCCCTGTGATTTTTGAAACATGTGACGGAGTTTTACCTGTCTTGTATGGGGACTTAAAAAAAAATAAAAAGCAGTAAAATCCTGATTCCCAAGCGGAGTCGGGATTTTTTTGTTTTCCGTAGAAATGTAAAGAAACGGCAGGATCCTTGCCGGCTACTGTCAGTCTTCGTGTTTTCACCCGACAGACAAAACGCATTATAAAATTTCTTCTAACTTCCCTAATAATTGCTTGAGATA
>BLLV01000242.1 GCA_011959205.1 Bacteroidaceae bacterium | reverse complement strand
AGATTTTTAGCTCTTTCAAGTTAGAAATACGATATTCTTTTTAGAGGAAAGTTAAGGCAAATCTTGAACGTAACCATATCGCGTCCAACTTTCTATTGTTTTTTGCCATGTTCCAATAAATTTCTTCAGGTAAACCCATTTTAATCTGTTATTGATTTTTTCTAATAAGGTATCTCATAAATTATACTTTATCCACATCAACCAGCGACATAAATTAAGAAACAAAAGATCATAAAATCCTTTTAGGAGAGAACAAAAGATGAAAAGTTTCTGTATTCCCCTCTGTGACATACCTACTTAAAAACAAAACATTATTCCAAAAGAATTCGCTGAAAATACAGGAAATAAAAAGGAAATCAGTAACTTTGTATGTTATCATTCTAAAACAAAAAAGTATGGGCAATAAGATTTATCCTATCGGTATACAGAATTTTGAAAGTCTCCGCCTGGATGGCTATTTCTATATTGATAAAACAGCATTGATTTATCAATTGGTAAAATCCGGACGCTATTATTTCATGAGCCGCCCACGCCGCTTCGGAAAAAGCCTGCTTATCTCCACTCTGGAAGCTTATTTCCAAGGGAAAAAGGAACTTTTTCAAGGACTGGCTATGGAAAAACTGGAAAAGGACTGGACAACGTATCCTATACTGCACATTGACCTGAATACACAGAAATATGATAGTCCGCAAAGTTTGGAAAGCAAACTGAACCATACATTGGTAACCTGGGAAAAGCTATATGGAAGCGAGCCTGCCGAAGATTCCTTGTCCATGCGTTTTGAAGGCACTATTCAGCGCGCTTATGAACAAACAGGCCAACGTGTAGTGATTCTGGTAGACGAATATGACAAGCCCATGTTGCAGGCCATCGGCAACAAAGAATTGCAAAATAGTTTTCGCGAAACACTTAAAGCATTCTACGGAGCATTGAAAAGCAAGGACGGCTGCATCAAATTCGCCATGCTGACAGGAGTTACTAAGTTTGGAAAAGTAAGTGTATTCAGTGATCTGAATAACCTGGATGATATTTCGATGTGGAATGAATATATAGAATTATGTGGCATCAGCGAAAAAGAAATTCATAAGAATTTGGAAACCGAACTTCATGAATTTGCAGATGTACAAAAGATGACCTATGACAGCCTCTGCGAAAAACTAAGACAATATTATGATGGCTATCACTTCACCCACAACTCCATCGGCATGTATAATCCGTTCAGTCTGCTCAATGCTTTCAAGCGCAAGGAATTTGGCAGTTACTGGTTCGAGACGGGGACTCCTACTTACTTGGTGGAACTGCTAAAAAGACATCATTATAATCTGGAACGGATGGCACATACAGCAACTAGTAAGCAAGCATTAAATAGTATAGATTGGGAATCACCAGATCTTATTCCGATGCTTTACCTGAACGGATACCTTACTATCAAAGAATATGATGAGGAATTCGGTATCTGCCATTTAAGCTTTCCCAATAAAGAGGTGGAAGAGGAATTTACACGAATTCCACAAAAAGAATAAAAACACCTTGTGGAATCCGTGTAATCCATACCTACTAAACGATAATCTTCACATCACTTATCACCATCCACCGGAATCACTTCCTGCATATAAATGGCATCCAGGCTCCAAAGGGCGGCATCATTGGTACTGATACTTGTACATTCATCCAAAGGAGCGGGAACTTCCGGCGGAAGAACAGTTTCTATACGGAAAGGTGGAGCCGGAGTATGTTCCAAGCGGGAAAACAAATCCGTCCAAGCTTCTTCCGCCATTTTTGCATTACGGGTATGATAGGCTGCATATCCCAACAAACGGGATATACGGAAACGATTCTTCCTTAACTCCCATGCTTTCTGCTTATAACGGGCAGCAAGATCAAGCCATGCCTCATTCCATTCGGGATAATCAACCATACGGATCATTTCATTCATGACTTCAAAACCTCCCATGATGGTCATCAAATGATTGGTACTTTCTAACTTGGGATCACATTCGCTGGTAATAATCCCTGTAGCCGGATCATAACCTAAAGCCAACGGACCTGTAAAGATACGGTTGGGCAGTGCCACAATACTTTTCATCCCGGCTATAATTTTGTCACGGTAAACCGTATTACCGGTACGTTCCCATTCAGTCATCCAGTTTCCGGCGTATGCCAACCAGTCGGGACCGATGCGGAGACGTGCAGGTGCCGTACAAGGATACTGACTGCGAGGTTGCGCCAAACGCATGGGGTCCAGCGTGTACAGTTTCTGATCGGCATCTTTTACTTCGGTCATTAAATCACCGCATCGGTCGTCCGTAGTAAGATAATAGTAGAAACGATTCCAGGCAGCCTGACTGATCCGTGCTTCTTTAGCTCCACATCCCCAATGACTGACGTTGTGCCGGCTACCCAATCCTGCATTCGGGCCGATATGATATACATCCACTTCCGCCGTATGACGGGTCATAGCTTCTGCCATACGCCAGATATCAGCACGCCCGGTACGCAGGAAATTATACCATAGCCACATATTAGAAGCCAGTTCCGTGTTATCCCATGCAAAACCTCCGATGTCATAACGCCAGGTATGTCGGACAGGATCGTATGCATGCATCACATCCCCATAATTCCAGAAACCATACCATTTGTTTTGTTCTATCGCTTTTTGATAGAAGCTGATATAAGCATCCAGCCTGTCTTCCACCCGGGCACGGAAAGGAGTACTACGATCGGGAAGGCTCCAAACACCAAATGCCTGCTTGGCATGCAAATAGTCAGGTACAGGCATCAGCACTCCCGGACCGGCAAGTTGTTTAGCTTGTTCTGCAAAAGCTTTCTTCCCGCTATAACCACCCTGAGGTATCAAGGTAAGAGTCGTTGTACGGGCAATTCCATAAGGAGTGCTCATTCCCTCTTGCACATCTTCGTAACTGGCATTCAAGTCATGGGCAACATTATCATAATGGCGCAAGTCCATCGGTTCAGCATCCGGACTCCATATCCATGCGGTAAGAGCAGCCACCGGAGTTTTTGCATCCGAGATTTCAATAGAAGACGGATAAGACTGCCAGAAATCATGTAACCCAAGCCCTATGCCTCCGGTTATATCTCCGGCAAAGGCATAACCCTCACTACGTGTACCGGAGAAAGTACCTATCCAAGGATTATTGTCATTGGCACGTTTACGGATTGAAAATGCATCCGCTGTCAGTTGGGACAGACGATAACTGTCCCAAGAAGCCCAATGATCAAGCAAAGCACGGTTCTTTTCGTCAAAAGCTTCATAAGAAGGAATGCGTTTTCCTTCCATCTGCTGTTGCTGTAACGAAGATTCTCCATTTCCGGTTTTACCCCATGTAAGTATGCGTCGTCCCACCAAAGGCTGAACGGGCTCGCTCCAGACTCCACCATCGGCACAAGAGAAAGCTACATGGCGATTGTATAAAGCCTCACGCATAGGAACATCCAAACGAACTCCCAAAGCGCGAATGAAATCTTTGTTCTGATCTCCGTCATATACAAAGCTATGCACCATTTTCACTTGCTCACTGCCACCATAAAAATAAAGCCGTACCACAAAGGGCAACCACTCACGACCCTTCGGACTTTTGTGTACCCCTTCCAATTTAACAAGCGCACGCACAGAACCGGCACGCTCTACAGTCACAGATTTCAGTTCTCCTATATAATTAATGAAAGAAACTTGAGAAGTACTTTCAAGTACCGGTTCACTTTGCGTATGGCATATAAGTCTAGCCTTTTCTCCCACTTTCACCCCTTTATATAACAGACTATCTATCAAAAATTCACCTTGACGAGGTATATATGCTGAAATGACTCCGGTAGAAATATGAATACCCTGTGATGTTTCTGTAACAGAAACGGACTTCTTTTTATCTGTATCCGGCAGTTTGGATTTCGCTTTAGATTTCTTTACCGCCTTTTCCAGAGTCAGTTTTTCTGTTCCGGCAGGAATAACTCCTGCTATTCCTCCCCACTTTACAGAACCATCCGGCCAATAAGCCAAAGTCCAGGTATCAATAGGAATATCCTCACCACTCTCTGCAGATAGCCGTAGCTTGTTTTCCGGAAAAACTTCCCCTTTATCAAAAGGCACTCCGAAACTTACGGCCTTATCCTGCCGGAGAGTCTCACCAATCCATTGCAAAGGAACAGCAGTCGCCTCTTGCGATGAGCATTCATAACTGAAATTTGTAATACGAGTATGCGACAAGGTGGTACGAAAACCAAACCAGCCTTCCCGTAACGGTTCAGCATCCCTGAAGTCCACCAAGCGCTCACCGTCTATGTAATAACTAACCCTATTGTTCTCGTTGGTAATCTTGATGTGATACCAATGATTCGGTTTCAGCAAATGTCCGGCATCCGTATATTCCTTTAGAATAGCAGGACGGGCTTTAGGATTTGTAATACCTGACTCATCCCCATCATAACGACGGAAACGTGTAGTAGAGTTATGATTACCACCATATCCCAAATAGTAAAGCTGTAAAGAATAACAATTCAGGAATATACCGCTACGCCATTTTTCGCGCTTCCATAAATTATCGGGATATTGAGGGTCTGATGCCATCCAGAAGCAGTTCAAATCACTCAGACGATCTCCATCCGACTCCACCACCACACATGCATCATATTCAATGGTCACTTTTCCACTCATCTTCTCTTTTCTCCAAAGAGTCAATCCCTTGGGAGATACTATCTCAGCGGTATCTCCCTGAAACGTCACTTTATAATCAGGCGATTCCGATTCAACCTTCCAATATTTAGTAAACTGGCGGGAGTTCAAACCGGAAACTCTATTATCCTGTGCCTTTGACGTAAAGACTGCTAATAGAAATAAAAACAGAAACAGATTTTTCATACGATGGTGTTTTGTTTTCATTTACTTCAAAAAGTCTTTTAACGGACAGTCCGTAGCTTTCAGCCCGTCAGCAATACTCCGGGCATTCATACGGGCACCTTTCAAAGAGGTATGGGTATGGTCATGATTGAAATACGCTCCTACCACACGCAAACCTTGATTGTATCCCATATCTTGGAGCTTGTCTCCTGATATTTTATTCAAATCTATGAAATAAGCCCCGGTCGCTTCTGCCGCTTCACGCGTCCATTTACCAAAAGAATTGGTATTGCGCTCTATCTCACCATTATCAAACTTATTGCGGGGTGTATGACTCAGGACAATAGGAACAGCTCCCTTTTCTTTTACATCCATAATAAACTTACGCAAATACCAGCCGAAAGAATAAATCACTTGATAACTGCCGGTCTTCTCCATTTTGAAGACCTTGCTTTCATTTCCCGAACCGGGTAATTCCGCACGCGCTTTCCCTGTGTTTATGTCACCTGCATCATTATGTCCGAATTGTATCAAAACAAAGTCTCCCGGCTGAAGTGCATGATAGATTTTATCCCAACGCCCTTCATCTAAATAAGTACGCGCACTACGGCCTGCTTTCGCATGATTCTCTACAGAGATCCTTTCTGTGTCAAACAGTTCGTGAATCACACTTCCCCATCCCCACATGCCATTTTCATCTTTATCGGCATTTTTCACAGTACTGTCTCCCACCGTAAACAATACAGGATTCCCCTTTTTACGGGTAGCACCCGTAACCGTATCTTTTTCTACCGGTTTCAAATAACGCGCCAGTTCCAACCCCTTATAATTACGGATTCCTTCGGCAGCTGATTCTGCATTGACACGCGCGCCAAAAGCACTTGTGTGAATGCGGTCCAGATAGAACATATACTTTACTTTTTCTTTGCCGAATTTCTCAAATTTGCGCGCCGAGATATCATTCAGATCAATAAAAGGAACTCTCGCTTTTTTAGCTACCTGCTTCGCCCATAATCCAAATGTCTGATTCACCCGGGTGATAATAGTGCTGTCTGCATCTTCCCAAGCGTTGCGAGGAGTCAAGGACATCAAAATAGGATGAGCGCCTTTTTTCTTCACATCATGAATAAAACGACGCATATATTCCCCATACGTATATACGGTTTCTTTTGCTCCTGTTTCTTTAATAGTCACATTCAGACTGTCTTTGCCAATTCCCGGAATAGAGGCACGGGCACGGCCACTATCGTACGGACCATTATCATTATGCCCCAATTCTATGATAACCCAGTCACCTTTACGAATTCCTTTCAACACATCAGGCCACAACCGGTTATAAAAAGTACGGCTGCTGGTTCCTCCCAATGCGTGATTTTCAACGGTTATCTTATTTTCATCAAAATACTCGTGTTCAAAATATCCCCATCCCCATTGGCCGTTATTTCCATTACCTAACGTACCGGTACGCATGGTTGAATTCCCCACAAGAAACAATACCGGATTATCCCCTTTCCGGCTGGAACCTGAAACAGGACGGGCGGAACGCGCCACATTCAAACTATCAAGCGTATTATCAACGACTTGATTCACATCCTTCATCGGAGCAGTTATCTTATTTTGAGCATGTGCTCCCAATCCTACTCCGGCAGCTAACAAAAAGCATAAACAAAGTTTATTTCCTTTCATGACATTTATAGTGTTTTTCTTTTATTACATTTCAAATTTCTCACAAAAATAAGATGAACGAACAAACCGGAGAATAGAAATTCATTCATTTTCCTGTTTATTCGTTCAACTATTCTTTTACCTATTGAAACATACGTCTTATCCTATCTTTCTATTGCCACAAATTCTCTTTAAACTCAATTTCGACAATGCGTAACTCGTGATTGGTTTTATCGCCATTTTTTGCCTTAAATAAGTCTAATTCACCTGCGGCAGGCGCAGCAACCTCTACAATTTGTCCGAAACCGTCACCTTCCTTGCTGGCACCCTTCAAACGAATGGTTATCTCATTGGTCAATACAGGTTTTACATTCAGGTGGATATATCCCAAACTCTTTTCAGTCTCACCACTCCAAATCAGTTCATCACCTGCATATATTTCCAAAGGATAGCTGCGCAAGCGCCAACCGGTAAGTTTCATGCAAATTTCATCCACACGGGCCGCACGCTCCAAACGATAGGTTATCCATGCCGTATTCAGCCTGCCATCATTCTTCCATTCACTCAATTCATTATCATCGAAACTTTTGATCGCTTCGTCCTGGTTGGCTCCGGCAACCGCCGATAAGATATTCACATCGACTTTCGTATCTTTGTAAGAGGGAGTCAACGGAGTTTCTCCACGGGTCAGCCTGCCCTCCAGTTCATCTCCCGGAATATAATTGCTCAAGCCATTCTTCACTTCCACCGGTGCGGAAGAAAGACTGATTTCGGCAGATTGCAATCCATCAGCCTTGGCTGTTATACGAACTGTTCCCGGAGTCGTAAGAGAGCGTATCAAAGCCCGGTTGATTCCACATTCTACAGGCAAATCTTTTGAAAGAATATAATTATCTTTGCCCTGTGCTATTCCACCACGCCATTCAGCCGGTCCCTCTACGTCAAAATGTATCAGATCATTAGCCAGCGGGCAACGTCTGCCATCTTTATCCATCACTTCCACTTGAAGCAATACCATATCAGCTCCATCCGCTTTCCAGCCTTTAGGACTTTGAATCACACTGAGTTTAATCTGTTCCGGCTTGCCGGCAGTCTGCAATTCAGCGCGGCAACATTCTTTTCCATTCTTATCATACCCTACAGCTTCCAACTTGCCCGGAACAAATGCCACATCTTTGAAAGTATACAAGAAATGATAATCTCTTTGACCGTTTCCTAAAGATTTACCATTCAGGAACAATTCCACTTTTTCTGCACTGGATACCACATAAACAGGTTTTACCACATCTTCTTTATAATTCCAATGACCAACGATATGAATACGGGGATTCTCTATATCCACCCATCCGTCCCACATCACCTGATGTGCATAGAAAGGATCTTTAGGGATACGCATGGCATCTGTCACACCACTACGACGATAATTCTCCACACCACGATAATGTGTATTCGTATCCGAGAAGATGATTTTCACACCTCCCGAGCTGACACGGTCACCAGTACCCGGGCGTTCACGCCAATAATCAAACCAACGAATCACATTCTCAATAGTAAAGGAATCCTGATTGTGATTATAAGCACGGGCATCCACCTTTTTCTGAACCTTATTAGTCATTGCAGAACGGAATGAATTATTTCCTTCCCCATTTTTATGATATGGATAAGAATATTCATCCCAATATTTGCGCAGACCTTCATCACGGCAGTATTCCATGGCCCACATCGGATGATGTTTGCTCTTATTGATATAAAGCATCTCGCCACCATATTCGGCTTCACGAATATCAAGCATTTCACGAGAACCGATGGCACGGCCTCCATGAGGGTCATACTTATCACGAATCGCTTTCATTTCTATCATGTGTTCACGACTGATTGATTCGTTTCCACATTCATAGAACAAAATACTCGGATTATTACGGTTGTAAATAATGGCATCACGCATCAATTCAGTACGTTGTTCCCATTGACGGCCTTCACGGTCTTTTTCTGCATCACCGGCCTGCATTGCCTGAATCAATCCGACACGGTCGCACGATTCAATATCCTGCTTCCAAGGGGTGATATGCATCCAACGAACCAAGTTGGCATTATCTTCCACCATCAAACCGTTGCTATAGTCACTCAACCATGCAGGAACACTCATACCGACTCCCGGCCATTCATTACTGGTACGCTGTGCAAAACCTTTCATCTGAATCACCCGGTCATTTAACCAAATCATTCCTCTGCCGAAACGAGTTTTACGGAAGCCGGTACGGGTAGCCACTTCATCTACTTTTCTGCCATCCACCCATAAACTGGTTTTTACTGTGTACAAATATCCGTATCCCCAACTCCAGAAATGAAGTCCGTCTATTTCTGCCGAAGCTTCCAAAGTCGCAGTTTCACCCGGTTTTACTACCGTCTGAGTACCCTCAAAACTTTTTATGCTTTTCCCGTCACGGTCAAGCACTTCAACCTTATAAGCGACTTTCTTATCCCGATTATATTCATTTTTTATTTCAGACTCTGCATGAACCACAGCCTTGCGAGACTTCACACGGATATCTTCCGCATAGATATAAACCCCGGTAGTTTTTAAATTACTGTACAAGGGAAGTGTCTGATAAACCTTATCGGTTACATGAAGCCATACATTCTTAGGTATGCCTCCATAATTGGCATTGAAATTACGGTCACTCCACTGATATTTGGTACCTGTAGCACGTTCCTTATAATTCCAATTGTTATCAATACGGACTGCTATTACATTCTCCTGTCCATATTTAATATAAGGAGTCAAATCGAAACCTACAGCCATCGCGCCATTTTCATGCAAGCCGATATATTCGCCATTGATATAAAAATCAGCTCCTTGACGGACACCTTCAAATTCAACAAAGACTTTTTTGTTCTTGCTGCCGGCAGGCAGACGGAAATGTTTACGATACCACATCACTGTATCCGTCAATTGCTCTATGCTCAAACGAAAAGCCTCATCTTCATTAAAAGGACGGGGCAATGTTACTTTCTTCCAATCCGAATCCTGAAAACGTACCTCTTTGGCTTCCGGTATATCGCCCACATAAAGCAACCATTCAGCATTAAAATTATATTTGTCACGGACAGCTGATGCTGCCGCAATCTGACTTATTCCTATAAAAGCGAATAAAAATAAAAGAATTTTGTTTCTCATAGCTATCTCAAATTGTTTGTTGCAAAACTAACATAAAGTTCCCTTGCCTACCATAGAACAAGGTACATTTATATAGAAATTCATTCAGTCTGATCTGCCAGTCTAAATATCCAACCTTACTTCATTTAAAGGATGATATATCCACCATCATCAGATTTAATCTTTTTCCATTCGTAAAATGTCCGGATTGGAAAAGAACTTTCGTACCATCCGGACTAAAGCTGGGATGTGCATGATCCGGTTTCATCTTGGTGTCCGAGACCAACCAATAACGCTCCCCGGTCTGTACATTAATCAACCATACATTTCCTCCAAAAGTATCTCCGGCAGCCCATTTATTATCACGGCTGGCATTACAATGCCAGAAACCTCTTCCTACCAATTGACCATCAATTGCCTGACGATCTTTTTCTAACTCCACCTGTCCTATCCACTCTACATCATCCGTACGCAAATTGATACGTACAATGCCACTTGCCTGTTTGCGAAGACGCGACTGAAAGCCTAAAATATTGAAATACACATAATCTTTTGTCGCAAAAGTTTCATGGGTCACCCAATCTAGTGGGGTTTCTTTATATAAAGGCTTAAAAACGCTTCCATCTGCCGTGCAAAACCACATACGCTGATGCGCATCACCACCGGTTTCGTTACAAAAAACGATTTCACCCGAAATAAAACGGCTGGCTTGTATATGTCCTGTTTTAAATTCCGTATCAATAACCTTGGTTACTTCTCCTGTAGCAAGGTTCATTTTACGAATTCCGCAAAGGCTTGGTTTTATTTTTACCGGCTGGTTATTCCCAGGCAGAAAAGCGTTTTTCATCATACGTTCTTTCTCCTCTTCCGTACCCTCACGCTCTACTGTAATGTATGCATAATCATCATTACAGTCCACAGCATATCCTCCCGGACGCCCCATCTCAGTGGGGAAAGTTCCTATGAACGTTTCATAAGCGGATGATTTTCCTACTTTTTCTCGTTTTACATCGGCAAAGAATTTGTCCAAGTCCATTACATACATGTTCCAGTTTTCTTTCTCTTTCCGACTGATGAACATACGGTTGGTTTTATTCGCCAAATAGGCACTACCCAAGTTCGGCCCTTCTGTGGCTTGGATAATTTTACCGGTAGCCATTTCGATAAAGTACATTTGTGTAGGCTTCCATTTACGTTTCTCTCCATTAGGAAGCGTACTTTCCACCTCTTTGTCATTTCCACGGCTGGAAGATCTGAACAATAAGTATTTGCCATCAGCCGTCCACATGGGATCAGTCTGATAAAGAAAACGGTCATTCTTCATCGTATCGGTCAGCATAGTGATAGTATGACCAGTAGCACTATCTACATAAGTCCGCATTTCTGATGCAGTGCAGTTTCCAAACTGAGCCAATGCGGCTTTACTTATTGCTAGAAATAATGTAATAGTTAAAAATGTTTTTCTCATAACCTATCTTTTTTTATCGGATACGACAAATTTATGTGTGAGAGAAGTTATATCAAATAGAATTTTATCCATTTATATGGTTAATTGTTCACATGTCAGTCAACTCATGAAAAAAGGATGCGACAAAACTGAAATAACCCCTCCTAAAAATTACAGATTGTAACTACAGCACTTAAAAAATCCTTACATCACGTCATTCCGTTCATTGCCAGCAATTTGCCGTGTAAAAATGTCCGCAATATCCCTGAACCGGTATGTAAGCAACGGGGGGGAAATTCGCCCGCTATTTGTAAGAGAACCGCAGATTCCAAATCAAATCTGACAGGATATGCTGTGCATTCGTTTAATCTAATAGGATGTCATTGTGCAAACTGCCGGAATATACTATTGCTTCACCTGTGTGAAGCAACAGTTTCACCTTGGTGACCAGGGCTATTCACACAGGTGAAAAGCCCTATTCACCTAGGTGGAATATCAGATTTTACCGTCCTCCCCAGACAAAACGCATTATAAAATTTCTTCTAACTTCCCTAATAATTGCTTGAGATA
>BLLV01000241.1 GCA_011959205.1 Bacteroidaceae bacterium | reverse complement strand
TCCGGTTTCACTTATTATGCAGAGCACAGGGTTGTCTGAAAAAGAAATAGAGGAATTATAAAGAATGTTTTTCTTTTCCGGTCGTATTGCTTGGAGAATGTATATTGTGGTACAATTGGCATTGCCGTCATTGTGGGAAGCGATTGCAAGAAACTGGCGGAACTCTTGATATGTCTACTTATAGGAATTTGTGGGCTGGAACGTCAGCCCACCCAGTCTTCTCTGTCAAGGTTTCTATAGCTTATCGCTTCTGCCAGATGGATGGAAGTAATGTGTTCGCTGTTGTCCAGATCGGCGATGGTGCGCGCTACCTTTAGAATACGGTCGTATGCACGGGCAGACAAGTTGAGGCGTGTCATGGCGGTTTTTAATAATTTTAGTCCCGCTTCATCGGGTTGTGCATATACATGAAGCAATCCGGCTTCCATTTGTGCGTTGCAGTAGATAGTTGGATGGTTGGCAAAACGTTGGGCCTGTATTTGTCGGGCTTTAATAACTCGTTCACGTATGCTTGCGCTGCTTTCTGCACGATTTTGCTCCGCCATTTTTTCAAATGGAACCGGAGTGATTTCTATCTGGATGTCTATGCGGTCCAGTAAGGGACCGGAGATACGGTTTAGATACCGCTGTACTTGCCCGGGATTGCAGACGCAAGTTCGTGTGGGATGGTTATAATATCCGCAAGGGCAGGGGTTCATACTGGCTACCAGCATGAAACTGGCTGGATAATCCAGACTGTACTTAGCTCGTGAGATAGATATATGTCTGTCTTCCAAGGGTTGGCGCAGCACTTCAAGTACACTTCGGCTGAATTCCGGCAGCTCGTCTAGAAAGAGTAAACCGTTGTGTGCCAGACTTATTTCTCCGGGTTGAGGATTGGTTCCTCCACCTACCATGGCTACTTGCGAAATAGTATGATGGGGACTGCGGAAAGGACGGAGGGCAATCAGTGAACTGTCTTTTCCTAATTTGCCTGCTACTGAATGTATTTTAGTGGTTTCCAAACTTTCACCCAAGGAAAGGGGAGGGAGAATGCCAGGCAGACATTTTGCCATCATGGATTTTCCGCTACCGGGTGAACCGATCATAATCAGGTTGTGTCCTCCGGATGCGGCTACTTCCAATGCACGTTTTACACTTTCCTGCCCTTTTACATCGGCAAAA
>BLLV01000240.1 GCA_011959205.1 Bacteroidaceae bacterium | reverse complement strand
TTTTTAGAGAATCCTCCGGAACTGAAAAGTTCCGGAGGATTTTTTTTATGCCCGTTCGGCAGAATTACATCGGACGGATGCGTTGCATCCTGCTCCGGGGCCTGCTCTGGAGGCTGTCCGGACGGATGAACAGCTGCCAAACGCATTTAAAAGCCTGAGAGGGATCTTTTGGGATGGATGGTTCTTTCCTCCTATGATGAGTGGAGAGATTCCGGTAAGATAGCCGGGAATTTTCATGTGGAATCTTTTTATAGGAATGGTGCTGCATAAAGGGAAAAAAGTGTATGCTGTAAACCGCTGATATGGGATATAAGGAGTAAATATACTTCAAAAAAACCGCTAAATTATGCGTTAAAAATAATATATGTCTAATTTATATCTGAAAAATACGCACTTATATTATACATATTGGAATATTATTCGTATCTTTGTCGCCCGATTTATATAGTATTGCTTTGGGAAAGTTTGATAAATATAAGGTTGAATTGAAGAATATGAAAGCGGACTCTGTTAAGTATGAGTTTACGCTGGATAATCAATTCTTTGTAGATCTGGATGGACCAGAAGTACAGAAAGGAAAACTGGCAGTAGAGCTGAATGTGAAGAAAACATCCGGTGTTTTTCTGTTAGATTTTCAAACTGAAGGCTTTGTCATAGTACCGTGTGACCGTTGCTTGGATGAGATGGAATTACCTGTTTCAACTTCAGATAAGCTGAAAGTAAAATTAGGTTCTTCATTTGCAGAAGAGGGCGATATCGTTGTTGTACCTGAAGAAGATGGGTATATTAACATTGCATGGTTTTTATATGAGTTTATAGCCTTGAATATTCCCATGAAGCATGTACATGCGCCTGGGAAATGCAATAAAGGTATGGTCGGCAAGTTGAGTAAGCATTTGCGTACTTCGGCGGATAATGAAGATGATGATGATATTGCGGTGGAATTCTCCGAAGGAGAGGTTGGCGAAGAACCTCAGGAAATAGATCCCAGATGGAATGAATTAAAGAAAATATTAGATAATAATTAAAGTTTAGAAAAATGGCACATCCTAAAAGAAGACAATCAAAAACGAGAACTGCGAAGAGAAGAACTCATGACAAAGCAGTTGCTCCTACTTTAGCTATCTGTCCTAACTGCGGCGAATGGCATGTTTACCATACTGTATGTGGAGCTTGCGGTTATTATAGAGGTAAGTTAGCAATCGAAAAAGAAGCTGCTGTATAATCAGTAGCTTTAACACGTTTATACGTTTTATAAAATAAAGCCGGCGAGCTTCGGCTCTGTCGGCTGCTTTTTTTGTAAAAGGTATAAACTAATTAAATTGGAATGATGGAAAAAATAAATGCAGTAATAACAGGAGTCGGTGGATATGTACCAGATTATGTCTTGACTAATGAAGAGATTTCAAGAATGGTAGATACCAATGATGAATGGATTATGACCCGAATTGGAGTTAAAGAGAGACGTATTCTGAATGAAGAAGGATTGGGCACATCGTATATGGCGCGTAAGGCTGCCAAACAACTGATGCAGAAAACTGCTTCTAATCCGGACGACATTGATGCGGTAATCGTGGCAACTACTACTCCTGACTATCATTTCCCTTCCACTGCCTCTATCCTGTGTGATAAGTTGGGACTGAAAAATGCCTTTGCATTTGATTTGCAGGCTGCTTGCTGCGGTTTCTTGTATTTAATGGAAACTGCCGCTTCACTTATTGCATCAGGCAGACATAAAAAGATTATTATTGTCGGTGCAGATAAGATGTCATCCATGGTGAATTACCAGGATCGTGCTACCTGCCCAATCTTTGGTGATGGAGCAGCCGCATGTATGGTGGAAGCTACTACAGAAGATTATGGTATTATGGATTCTATCCTTCGTACGGATGGTAAGGGACTTCCTTTTCTTCACATGAAAGCCGGTGGTTCTGTATGCCCTCCTTCTTATTTCACTGTTGATCATAAGATGCATTACCTTTATCAGGAAGGAAGAACAGTATTTAAATATGCTGTTTCCAATATGTCGGATATTACAGCGACTATTGCCGAAAAGAATGGTTTGAATAAAGATAATATCGACTGGGTGATTCCTCATCAGGCAAATTTGCGTATTATCGATGCGGTAGCCTCTCGTTTGGAAGTACCTTTGGAGAAGGTGATGATCAATATTCAACGATATGGTAATACTAGTGGTGCTACACTTCCGTTGTGTCTTTGGGATTACGAGAAGCAGTTGAAGAAAGGCGACAACCTGATATTTACAGCTTTTGGTGCAGGGTTTACCTATGGAGCTGTTTATGTGAAATGGGGGTACGATGGTAGTAAGAGATAATAATCATTAAACTACACATACAAATGAACGCATCCGTATTCCGATGCGTTTTTTTGTCTGTAACCAATAAAATGAAAGAATTATGCATAAGGCAGGATTTGTAAACATAGTAGGAAATCCCAACGTGGGCAAGTCTACATTGATGAATTTGCTGGTGGGAGAACGTATTTCTATTGCCACATTCAAGTCGCAGACAACTCGTCACCGTATCATGGGAATCTTGAATACGGAGGATATGCAGATTGTATTCTCGGACACTCCGGGAGTGGTGAAACCAAACTATAAGTTACAGGAATCGATGTTGAACTTCTCAGAGTCGGCATTGGTGGATGCAGATGTATTGCTGTATGTGACAGATGTGGTGGAGAAAACGGATAAGAATGCGGACTTTATAGAGAAAGTTCGTAATGTCAAGGTTCCTGTCTTATTATTAATTAATAAAATAGATTTGACCAATCAGGAAGATTTGGTCAAGTTGGTGGAAGCGTGGCATGAACAGCTTCCTCAAGCTGAAATTATTCCGATTTCCGCTACCTCTAAATTCAATGTGGATACGGTAATGAAGCGTATCAGGGAGTTGTTGCCCGATTCACCTCCCTATTTCGGGAAGGATCAGTGGACAGATAAGCCGGCTCGCTTCTTTGTTACCGAGATTATTCGTGAGAAGATTCTGCTTTATTATGATAAAGAGATTCCTTATTCCGTAGAAGTGGTGGTGGAGCAATTTAAAGAAGATGCTAAGAGTATCCATATCAATGCGGTGATTTATGTGGAACGTGAATCGCAAAAAGGTATTATTATAGGCAAGCAGGGCAGGGCGCTGAAGAAGGTGGCTACCGAGGCTCGCAAGGCGTTGGAACATTTCTTCCAAAAGTCTATTTATCTGGAAACCTTTGTGAAAGTTGATAAGGATTGGAGAAGCTCGGACAAAGAATTGAAGAACTTTGGGTATCAAATGGATTAAAATCGACTGTGATAGCCGTAAACAAGAAAGAAAATGGGAAATTTAGTAGCAATCGTAGGACGCCCCAATGTGGGAAAGTCCACACTTTTTAATCGTCTGACCAAAACGCGTCAGGCAATTGTAAACGAGCAGGCAGGGACTACCCGTGACCGCCAGTATGGCAAGTCAGAATGGGTGGGACGTGAGTTTTCTGTCGTTGATACTGGTGGATGGGTAGTAAACTCAGATGATGTTTTTGAGGAAGAGATTCGTAAACAGGTAAATCTTGCCATAGATGAAGCGGATGTAATCTTGTTTGTTGTGGATGTAGTGAACGGGGTTACTGATCTGGATATGGCTGTAGCCTCCATTTTGCGACGTACAAAGAAACCTGTTATCATGGTAGCTAACAAAACTGATAATAATGAATTGCAATATAATGCCGCCGAATTCTACAAATTAGGTTTGGGGGATCCTTATTGTATTTCTGCATTGAGTGGAAGTGGCACAGGGGAATTGTTGGATCTAGTGGTAGGTAAATTCAGTAAGGAGGGTGAAGAACTGCTGGATGAGGATATCCCTCGTTTTGCGGTAGTAGGACGTCCGAATGCCGGGAAATCTTCTATCATCAATGCCTTTATCGGAGAGGATCGTAATATTGTGACAGAGATTGCTGGTACTACCCGCGATTCTATTTATACTCGTTATGAAAAGTTTGGTTTTGACTTTTATCTGGTAGATACTGCCGGTATCCGTAAGAAGAATAAAGTAAATGAGGATTTGGAATATTATTCTGTCATTCGTTCTATTCGTTCTATCGAGAATTCGGATGTGTGTATTCTTATGCTGGATGCCACCCGCGGCATAGAAGGGCAGGATCTGAATATCTTTTCTCTTATTCAACGTAACCAAAAAGGTTTGGTAGTAGTGGTGAACAAATGGGACTTGGTAGAGAACAAGGATGCCAAGGTGATGAAAACTTATGAGGAAGCCATTCGTTCCCGTTTAGCACCGTTTGTTGATTTTCCCATCATCTTTGCTTCCGCATTGACCAAACAACGTATTTTCAAGGTGCTGGAAACAGCGAAAGAGGTATATCAGGCACGTACTACCCGTATTCCGACAGCTCGTCTGAACGAAGAAATGCTTCCGTTGATCGAGGCTTATCCGCCTCCTTCCAATAAGGGTAAGTATATCAAGATTAAATATTGTACGCAGTTGCCCAACACGCAGGTTCCTTCTTTCGTGTTCTTTGCCAATTTGCCTCAGTATGTAAAAGAACCTTATAAACGTTTTCTTGAAAATAAGATACGGGAGAAATGGGTTTTGTCGGGAACACCGATAAACATCTTTATCAGACAGAAATAAGAATAGTGGTTAATGACTAGTGGTTAATGGGCTTCGCCGTGAGATCCGCAGGTTATTAACCACTAATCATTTGATCACTATTTTCCATGTTCTTCCACCTCTCGTACCTTGCGGAGCAGATCGGAGGCGAAGATAAAATTATTCAGTCGTTCATTGGTAGCTGTGAACACATCATTTTTTGTTCCTTCCCACTCTTTATGCCCTTGGTAAATGTAGAGAATACTGTCACCGATTCCCATTACGGAGTTCATGTCGTGGGTGTTGATAATGGTCGTCATGCTGTATTCGGTGGTGATATCGTGAATTAGTTCGTCAATCACCAACGAGGTCTTTGGATCCAGTCCGGAATTAGGTTCGTCGCAAAACAAATATTGGGGATTCAGCGCTATGGCGCGTGCTATAGCTACACGTTTCTGCATACCTCCACTAATTTCTCCCGGATACTTGTTCTGCGCCTCCATTAAGTTTACACGGTCCAGACAGAACCGGGCACGCTTTACACGGTCGCGATAGGTATCGTTGGAAAACATATCCAATGGGAACATCACATTTTCCAATACGGTAAGAGAGTCGAACAAGGCTGCACTTTGGAAAATCATTCCCATTTCACGGCGCAAGGTCTTTTTTTCTCTTTTATTCATCTTGAGGAAGTTACGTCCGTCATACAGGATCTCGCCCTTTTCGGGAGTAAGCAGACCGACGAGGCACTTCATCAAGACTGTTTTTCCGGAACCGCTCTGGCCGATAATCAGATTGGTCTTGCCATTGTCAAAAGTAGCATTGATATCCATCAATACGTCCTTTCCCTCGAATGATTTATATAATGATTTAACTTGTATCATCCCATTAAAAGTTGTGTTAATACTAAATCAGAGAATAGAATCAGCACGCTGCTCATCACCACAGAATCCGTACTGGCCTTACCTACCGCAATGGAGCCTCCCTCCACCGTGTAACCGAAATAAGCGGACACACTGGAAATGATGAAAGCGAAAAAGACAGATTTGATAAAGCTGCACCATACAAACCATTCCTGAAAACTATATTGCAGACCATAGGCTAAATCCTCGGCGTTCATGACTCCTCCGAACCAGCAGGTGCAAAAAGCACCGATAATTCCCGAGAATATGCTGAAGATCACCAAAAAAGGAATCATGGTCATCAAAGCCACAATTTTAGGCAGAATAAGGTATCCGGCGGAATTGACCCCCATTATTTCCAATGCGTCAATCTGTTGGGTTACACGCATGGTGCCTATTTCGGAGGCGATATTAGAACCTACCTTTCCTGCCAGAATCAAACACATGATGGAGGAGGAGAATTCCAATAACATGATTTCGCGCGTGGTGTAGCCTACCACAAAACGGGGCATCCACGGGCTTTCGATGTTGAGTTTGATTTGAATGGTAATTACGGCACCAATGAAAAAAGAAATCAGCAGTACGATACCGATGGAATTTACTCCCAGCTGTACCATCTCATTGAGATATTGCTTGAAAAACATACGCATACGTTCCGGGCGGGCAAAAGTACGTCCCATCAGCATGATATATTTCCCTACGGTTGTTATGGGTCTTATCATCATAGTTTTCACAATTTCTTGCAAAAGTAGCCTTTTTTGTCTATATAAATGCAAAAGAAGTTCTGATTTTCTGTTCTGTTATGTGTTTCCTAAACTTTTTTAGTACTTTTGCCGCAAAATGCATGGATATGTCAGAACAGGAAATGGAACAACAAAATAAGGTGACTGAGGATAACCGTATGGTGCTTCGTACAGAAAATCTGGTGAAGAAATACGGCAAGCGTACAGTCGTAAGTCATGTTTCTTTTGATGTGAAACAGGGAGAAATTGTAGGGCTGCTGGGACCGAATGGTGCCGGTAAGACCACTTCGTTTTATATGACTACGGGACTGATTGTGCCGAATGAGGGGCATATATTCCTGAATGACTTGGATATAACCGGTTATCCTGTCTATAAGCGCGCCCAGAACGGCATCGGGTATTTGGCGCAGGAAGCTTCTGTGTTCCGTAAGATGAGTGTGGAGGATAATATCGCTTCTGTGTTGGAATTGACCCATACCACTCCGGAATATCAAAAAGACAAACTGGAAAGCCTGATTGCCGAATTCCGCTTACAGAAGGTACGCAAGAATTTGGGTGACCAACTTTCGGGAGGTGAACGTCGTCGTACGGAGATTGCCCGTTGCCTGGCTATTGACCCAAAATTCATTATGCTGGACGAACCCTTTGCGGGGGTGGATCCCATTGCGGTAGAGGATATCCAGCACATTGTATGGAAATTGAAAGACAAGAACATCGGTATTCTAATTACCGACCACAATGCATTGGAGACGTTGCGTCTGACCGACCGTGCTTATCTGTTGTTTGAAGGGAAGATCCTGTTTCAGGGAACTCCTGAAGAATTGGCGGAAAATCCTGTTGTCCGTGAGAAATATCTGGGAACCAACTTTGTGCTTCGCCGCAAGGACTTCCAACTGGCGGAAAAGGACAGACAGGGGAGGAATGTGTGACAGAAGGACGGAATATAAGGATATAAAAAAAGCTCTGAATCTGTTCAGAGCTTTTTTTGACTGTATCAGGTAAGTAATTAGTCTCTAGGTCTTGCTTCCTTGATAACCAATTGGCGTCCCATGAATTCCGAACCGTTCAGTTCATTCATAGCCTGAGCTGCTTCTGCGTCATTTTCCATTTCAACAAATGCAAATCCTTTAGATTTACCTGTTTCGCGGTCTTTGATAACTTTTACAGAAGTAACAACTCCATAAGCCGCCATTGCTTGTTCCAAATCTCCTTCCTTAACACGGTAGTTAAGGTTTCCAACATACATGTTCATAGTGAAAAAATAAAAATAATTAAAATAAAAAATACTCTCTGAATGGTGATTATTAATGAAGTAGGGGATTCGAACGACAGAGAGTTTACATAAGTGCTATTCGTACAAAAGTAAAACCTTGTAATAAAAATCACTAGCTATAATTAGTATCACCAGACGGGGCACAAAGAAACGCATAAATTTTGAGATTGCAAGAAGAAAAACAACTTTTTTTTCTTTTTTTTGAAATGGCTTCTTGCAATAATCTTTTTGCGATGGATAGTTTCTGGCGTTAATTAGTATTTTTTAGTCTGTGTATTTGGTAATTGAAAGATTAAACACTAATTTTGCAAACTCTTTGGTGAAAAACAGAAAGAAGTAATAATTAAATAAATAAATTCAGAATGAATATTTCATTGCAAAACGTTGACAAAGTGAGTGCATTGCTTACTTTGAAACTGGAAAAAGCTGATTATCAGGAAAAAGTAGAAAAGACATTGAAGACTTATCGTCAGAAAGCTAATTTCCCGGGGTTCCGTCCGGGTATGGTGCCTATGAGTTTGATTAAAAAACAATTTGGTAAGTCTGTCCTTGCAGAAGAGGTTGATAAAATGATGCAGGAAAAGGTAAACGAATATATCCGCGACAACAAAGTGAATATGCTGGGAATGCCGTTACCTAATGAAGAAAAGATGAAACCTATCGATTTCGACACGCAAGAAGAGTTTGAATTTGTGTTCGATATTGCTTTGGCTCCTGAATTTACCGCTGAAATCTCATCTGCAGATACAATTGATTACTATACTATTGAAGTTTCAGACGAACTGATAGAACAGCAGGTTAAGATGTATACTCAGCGTGCTGCAAAATATGATAAGGTAGAGCAGTATGAAGACAAAGACATGATCAAAGGCCTGCTGGCTGAATTGGATGAGAACGGAAGCACAAAAGAAGGTGGCATTCAAGTGGAAGGTGCAGTGATGATGCCGGCTTACATGAAAAATGACGAACAGAAAGCTATCTTTAACGGTGCTAAAGTAAATGATGTATTGGTTTTCAATCCTGCCGCAGCATTTGATAATAACGAGGCTGAACTGTCTTCTTTGTTGAAAATTAAGAAAGAAGAAGTGGCTGATGTAAAGGGAAATTTCAGTTTCCAGGTGGAAGAAATCACTCGTATGGTTCCTGCTGAACTGAATCAGGAATTGTTTGATAGTGTGTTTGGAGAAGGTGCTGTAAGTAATGAAGAAGAATTCCGTGCAAAGATTAAAGAAGGCATTGCAAAACAATTTGAATCAGATAGCAATTATAAGTTTTTGATTGATGTTCGTGAGTATTTGGTTAATAAAATCGGTAAATTAGAATTCCCTGATGCATTGTTGAAGCGTATTATGTTGCTGAACAATGAAGAAAAAGGTGAAGCTTTTGTTGCTGAAAACTATGACAAGAGCATTGAAGAACTGACTTGGCATCTGATTAAAGAGCAGTTGCTCAAGAATAATGAAATCAAAGTAGAACAAGCTGACGTGATGAATATGGCTAAAGAAGCTACTCGCATTCAGTTTGCTCAATACGGAATGTTGAATATCCCTGAAGATGTTCTTGAAAACTATGCAAAAGAGATGTTGAAGAAGCAGGAATCTGTAGAAGGTTTGGTGAACCGTGCTGCTGAAAGCAAACTGTCTGTTGCATTGAAGACTAAAGCTACTTTGAACAACAAAGTGGTTTCTATGGAAGAATTCAACAAAATGTTTGAATAATACTTAGTAAGTGATTGCTAAAACTTTCTAAAAAAGGGGTTTTTAACCAGGAATTTTCGGTATAGATAAAAGTATTAGATACGTTAACCGTATTTTTTTGTACTTTTGTTTGTTTGAAAAATAGGGGTTGAAAACCCTTTTTGTTACTAAAATAACTAAACCATTAGATTATGGATGATTTTAGAAAATTTGCTACCAAGCATTTGGGAATGAATAGTATGGTACTGGATGACGTCATCAAGTCACAAGGATATCTGAATCCTTATATTTTGGAGGAGCGTCAGTTGAATGTAACTCAGTTGGATGTGTTTTCCCGACTGATGATGGACAGAATTATCTTTTTGGGCACACAGATTGATGATTATACAGCCAATACCCTTCAGGCTCAGCTTTTATATTTGGACTCGGTAGAGTCTGGTAAAGATATATCTATTTATATCAATTCTCCCGGAGGATCCGTTTATGCCGGATTGGGTATTTATGATACCATGCAGTTCATCAACAGTGACGTTGCCACGATCTGTACAGGTATGGCCGCTTCGATGGCCGCCGTTCTGTTGGTTGCAGGAGCGGAAGGTAAACGTTCGGCATTGACTCACTCACGCGTGATGATTCATCAACCGATGGGGGGGGCGCAAGGACAGGCTTCGGATATTGAGATCACAGCTCGTGAAATCCAAAAGCTGAAAAAAGAATTGTATACCATTATTGCAGACCACTCTCATACGGATTTTGATAAAGTATGGGCAGACTCTGACCGTGATTACTGGATGACAGCTCAGGAAGCTAAAGAATATGGTATGATTGATGAGGTTTTGTCACGCAAACCGATTGCCCTATAATGTATTTATTTCCATTCCCAAAGAATAACAGTACTAAAAAACAACTCAAGTTTCTGCTATAATTTGAAGTGGATTTTAAAAAACGTATTAGGAAAACTTGAATATTTAAAGGAATAAACGTTGGAAGATAATAAAACACCTAGAAACAGTAGAAGGAAATGTAATTTTTGCGGACGTTCGGAAAATGAAGTCGGATTCCTGATTACCGGAATGAATGGCTGCATTTGTGACAGTTGCTCGGAACAGGCATACGAAATCACGCAGGAGGCGCTACGTCAGAAAAAAGGCGCACCGGATGAATTAAATCTGAAAAAACTTCCGAAACCGAAAGAAATAAAAGATTTCCTTGATCAATACATTATTGGCCAGGACGATGCCAAGCGTTACCTTTCCGTAGCCGTGTACAATCATTACAAGCGTCTGCTTCAAAAAGTGGACAAGGATGATATTGAAATTGAAAAATCCAATATCATTATGGTAGGTAGTACAGGTACGGGAAAAACGTTACTGGCACGTACTATTGCCAAACTATTGCATGTGCCTTTCACTATTGTCGATGCCACCGTGCTGACAGAGGCTGGTTATGTAGGCGAAGATATTGAGAGCCTTTTGACCCGCTTGCTTCAAGTGGCCGATTATAATGTGGCGGAAGCTGAAAGAGGCATTGTATTTATTGATGAAATTGATAAGATTGCCCGTAAAGGAGATAACCCTTCCATTACCCGTGATGTAAGTGGTGAAGGCGTACAACAAGGGTTGTTGAAATTGTTGGAAGGATCTGTAGTGAATGTACCGCCTCAGGGAGGGCGTAAGCATCCCGATCAGAAAATGATTCCGGTCAATACTAAAAACATTCTGTTCATTTGCGGCGGGGCGTTTGATGGCATTGAACGCAAAATTGCACAACGCTTGAATACGCATGTGGTGGGTTATAGTGCGGCTAAAGATGTGGTGAAGATAGACCGTGGCAATTTGATGCAATATATTGCCCCTCAGGATTTGAAGTCATTCGGGCTGATTCCTGAAATAATAGGTCGTCTGCCCATTCTGACTTATCTGAATCCGCTGGACAGAACAGCTTTGCGCAATATCTTGACGGAACCGAAAAATTCCATTATCAAGCAGTATATTAAATTGTTTGAAATGGATGGGGTCAAGCTGGAGTTCCAGCCCGAAGTATTCGAGTATATTGTGGATAAAGCTATTGAATATAAGTTAGGAGCACGCGGATTACGTTCCATCGTAGAGACGATTATGATGGACGTTATGTTTGAAATTCCCTCTCAGAAGGCGAAAAAGTACGAAGTAACACTCGATTTCGCAAAACAACAGATGGGGAAAGCGAATATTTCGCGGATGCAAACCGCTTAGTATCAAGAGATAAATGGAGAGAGAAAGAAAAAATGCAATTCTTCTGAAAAATATTACCCGAAATATTCGTGTAATTTGAGAACTTGTTTATAACTTTGTTAGGCAACAAAAGATGTAAAACAAGAAATCGGGAAAACCGTGAAAAACTATTGATACAATGACGGAGAATATAAATTTAACGGACGCATTAAAAAAGTATTTTGGATTTGATACTTTCAAAGGTAATCAGGAAGCGATCATCCGTAATCTGCTTGCCGGAAATGATACATTTGTTTTGATGCCTACGGGCGGTGGTAAATCGTTATGCTATCAGTTGCCATCCCTTATCATGGATGGAACAGCAATTGTTATATCTCCTTTAATTGCGTTGATGAAGAACCAGGTAGATGCCATGCGTAATTTCAGTGAGGAGGACGGAGTGGCCCATTTCATTAATTCGTCATTGAACAAATCGGCTATAGACCAGGTTAGATCGGATATCTTGAGCGGCAAAACTAAATTGCTCTACGTAGCTCCCGAATCTTTGACAAAGGAGGAGAATGTGGATTTTTTGAAAGGAGTGAAGATTTCATTTTATGCAGTGGATGAAGCACACTGTATTTCGGAATGGGGACATGACTTCCGGCCGGAGTACCGCCGTATCCGTCCTATTATTAATGAAATAGGAAAGGCACCGGTGATTGCTCTTACTGCTACTGCAACTCCGAAAGTCCGTATGGATATTCAGAAAAATCTAGGTATGCAGGATGCACAGGAGTTCAAATCTTCTTTCAATCGTCCGAACTTATATTACGAAGTGCGCTCAAAGACAAATAATATTGATAGGGATATTATCAAATTTATCAAGACTAATGCGGGAAAATCGGGTATTATTTATTGTTTGAGCCGTAAAAAGGTGGAAGAACTGGCAGAAGTGCTTCAAGCTAACGGGATCAATGCGCGTGCTTATCATGCCGGTATGGATTCTGCTACACGCACTGCCAATCAAGATGGTTTCCTGAAAGAGGATATAGATGTGATTGTCGCTACCATTGCTTTTGGGATGGGAATTGACAAACCCGATGTGCGTTTTGTGATACATTATGATATTCCGAAGAGTCTGGAAGGCTATTATCAGGAGACTGGTAGAGCGGGGCGTGACGGAGGAGAAGGACGATGTATTACATTCTATTCTAACAAGGACTTGCAAAAACTGGAGAAGTTTATGCAGGGAAAGCCCGTGGCAGAGCAGGAAATCGGCAAACAGTTGTTGTTGGAAACGGCTGCCTACGCAGAGTCGTCTATATGCCGTCGCAAATCATTATTACATTATTTTGGGGAAGAATATACAGAAGAGAATTGTGGAAATTGTGATAACTGTTTAAATCCTAAAAAGCAAGTGGAGGCTCAGGATTCATTATGTGCTGTGATTGAAGCAATCATAGCAGTGAAAGAAAATTTTAAAGCAGATTATATAATTGATATTCTTTTGGGTAAGGAAACGTCAGAAGTACTTGCTCATAAACATGAGGAACTGGAAGTGTTCGGTTCGGGCATGGGAGAAGAAGAAAGGATGTGGAATGCTGTCATCCGTCAGGCTTTGATAGCGGGTTATTTAAGCAAAGATGTAGAGAATTACGGTCTGTTGAAGGTTACTCCCGAAGGGCATAAATTCTTGAAGAAGCCGAAGTCTTTCAAGATTGTCGAGGACAATGACTTTGAGGAGGAAGAAGAGGAGACTCCGGTTCGGGGAGGCGCCTCTTGTGCGGTCGATCCGGTGCTTTACTCTATGTTGAAAGACTTGCGTAAGAAGCTGTCCAAGAAACTGGATGTTCCGCCGTATGTTATTTTCCAGGATCCTTCTCTGGAGGCGATGGCTACGATCTATCCGGTGACTTTGGAAGAATTGCAGAATATTCCGGGCGTAGGTGCCGGAAAGGCGAAACGCTATGGCCAGGAGTTCTGCGTATTGATAAAGAAGCATTGTGAGGAAAATGAAATAGAGCGTCCGGAGGATTTGCGTGTCCGTACGGTGGCCAATAAGTCCAAGATTAAGGTGTCTATTATTCAGGCTATTGACCGCAAGGTAGCCTTGGACGACATTGCTGTTTCCAAGGGATTGGAGTTCAGCGAACTGTTGGACGAAGTGGAGGCTATTGTTTATTCGGGTACCAAGCTGAATATTGATTACTTCTTGGAGGAAATCATGGACGAGGATCATTTGGATGATATCTATGATTACTTCAAAGAATCTACTACAGACAAGATAGATGATGCGATGGATGAACTGGGGGATGACTATACCGAGGATGAAATCCGGTTGGTCCGCATCAAGTTTATTTCTGAAATGGCGAATTGATGCTTTTTTGATTGTTTTGATAATAAGAAAGCCGGGCTTGCAGGAATGCAGGTCCGGCTTTCTCTATAGAGGATCATGAACGGTCATATCCCACTGAAAAAGTAAGATATCTTACTTTTCTTTACAACCAAACAGGCCTCACAGCCATCTCATTCCAGTGACTATAAACGAAGAATTGTGGAACTCAGGGTTGTTTTTTGAATAGATGTTTTGTTTTATTCCAAATTTTTTGTTTATTTGAGAATCACACTTTGTGCAATTTAATACTATGATGGTTAAATCTTATGAAAGGAAAGCAGATGGTGACTTTTGAATGGCTGCTAAAGATGGACTTACTAATTATTTGTCTGTCTTTATTTTTTCCATCTTTTCTTACTTGCACGGATTTTGCTTTGCCCTATAGAGAATATTTTATGCTGTTACTTTCTTTAATTGGGGCTTTTGGATGGGTTGTACTACAAAATAAGGAGAAAGTTGTCTGTGTAAACAGAATAGATTTTTGGATTATTGTATTCTTCTTATATATGCTTGTTGATTTTCGTTGTTTTAATGTTGAATATTGTGGTAAAATTATAACTGGTTTATTAGCTTATTTGGCCTTCAGAAATGTTTCTATCAAGTTTTTATATGTCTGCTTTGTTTTGATTGTTTTTTCTGCTTTGATTCAGGCTCTATATGATTGGTTTGATTTTGCCTATCCTTGGGAGTCTTTCAATGATATTGAGGGAATATTTCATAACACAGGTATTTGGGGAGGTTTTGTAGCTTTGTGTTCCATATTTGTTTTTGGGACAGGAGTTTTTTTAGTAAAACGGTATAAGATAGCGTTGCTGTTATTGTTTGTTCTGTTGATCTATTTTGTTTATGAGAGTACTTCGCGTGCGGCATGGGTGGCCATTATGCTTTCAGTGCTCTATTTCCTTTATGCAAAATATAAAAAGAATATAGTAAGTATAGTAGGGATATTGATTGGATTTATTTTGTTTTCAATAGTTTGTTTTCCCAAAATGTATCATTTGAAGGCAGAATCAGCGATGGGAAGGACTTATATTTGGAAAACTTCGTTGCCTGTAATCAAGGAACATTTTTTACTGGGAACCGGTCAAGGTGGATTTCAGGTACATTATATGAAGAGACAGGCTGCATATTTACAGGAAAACGCCATGTCGCCGTTTACCCGAATTGCAGGTGAGATAGATAATCCTTTTAACGAATTTATTAAGCTTACAATGGAATATGGTATTGGCGGATTAATTTTATTGCTGATTCTTTTATACTATGTGTTTCATGGAAATTTCAATCATACCCATAGTGCGGTAGTCTTTAGAGGAATGCTGGTTGGAATACTTGTTTTCGCATTTTTTTCTTATCCGTTCATGTATGTACAGTTTCAGCTGCTATTTGTAATGTGCCTGGCAGGCATATCTTACAATTATACGGGAAACCTGATGGAGGCGAGGATGCTGAGGCATACCGCGTGGATAATAACACTTGTTTTTCTTGTTCTATTTCCCATTCTGAAATATTATTATTGTTCACTGCGATGGGAACGTTGTGTTGGCCGGACGGATTTTTCGGAAGATGAAAAAATAGAGGAGATGGGTGTTTTGTATCCTGTCTTAAAAACCAATGCGGCTTATTTGACTTATTATGCCTATTTATATAGTGAAAGAAAAGATTACGTTAACAGTGTAAGTAAATGGAAAGAATCTTTGCGTTATAAGGTTTCTTACAGGCAATATATAAGTGTGGGGCGGGATTTGGAACGGATGGGAGAGTATGACGAGGCCGAGGCATATTGGAAGGTGGCTTCCTTTATGATTCCTTCTCGTTTTACTCCTATCTACCTTCAGATAGAAATGGCAATGAAATTGAAGAAATATGAAAAGGCCGATAGTTTGATGATTCTTTTTATGATGAAAGATAAGAAAGTTGATTCGCCGAAACTGGAGAGGATGAATGAAAACATAGTGAAATGGAAAGAACAGATACATCATGGTTTATAGAATCCGGGTATTATATAATAAAGTTTTAACCTTAAAAAAAATGTAGTATGAGAAAAACAACTTATTATTTGCTTAGTTTGTTCTTGCTTATGCTAGGAGCGTTCTATGCCTGTCGTCAGGATGAAGGATTGAACGAAGAAACAGATGGGGACGAATATATGGAAGCGTTATCGGCTGCACAGGTTTTTTATGATGGCTTTGTACGGCATTCGTTGAGCATGCGTTCTGCGGTGGGTGAGGAAGGTATGCCGGTCAAACCGGTCTGGGAATCTTCTTTTATGCAAACGAAAGGGAAAATGACAGCTGTGGAGGTAGCACTTTGTCCGGAATTTGGCTTTAATTATATTTTGCCAGAATGTGTGACGAAATATCAAGCCACCGGAGATAAACGGTATCGTACATCTTGTACGAGATTTGTGTTTCTGACAGATGACGAATCAGGATATACACAGATGTTTTTGATGACCATTGTGCCTCGTGCCTCGTATATGGAAAGTACCCGGTTCAGGCCATTTCGTAAGATGGCTTATCTGAAGCGGGACAAAGATTTTAGTGGCTTGATTTTCTTTCATCATGCTGATGGAACTTTTGCCAATGGATGGGTATATGATGAGGGGAAGATAATATCGCCCATGTCTTTTGTTTCAGAGTCTGATCCGGAATATGTTTTGACAAGGAATACTTGTATGACCAGTATCACTTATTTGGTGACTACTTGTGGCAGTTGGTCAACTCAGGCCGGTGAACATGAATTTACAGGTTCGGAATGTACTTCGGAAGTAGTTACTGAGTATTATTATACAACTTGTGGTGATGGAGGCTCTTCCGGAAGTACGGGTGGAATGGGAGGATATTATGATGAAGGCGGATATAATTCTCAGATAGAGACAAGGGATCCTTGCACTACGAGAAGTGCGCTTTCAGCAAGTACTTCATTAAATAATAAGATAGATAATTTGTCCAGTAGGGTTTGCTTATCAACTTCGGCAGTAGAGGATGGTTGGATAAGGACTTCATCCGGTGAATATATTTATCCAAAAAGCGCAACAACGGGTAACATGACCTATTCTTCAAGTGATGTTCAAGGGAAAACATTTACGGAAAATATTCATGCTCATCCGATGGGTGGTTCCATGTATCCTTCTTTTGTAGACCTGGTCGCTCTTTCTACCTGGTACGATAGAGGGCATATTAATGCGGGCAATTATATTTATGGCGTGGTTTCAGAGTTTGGAACCATGGTTTTAACCATTGCCCATGAGCCTACTTTTAGAATGTTCACAAAAGATGTTCTGAATGGGGAGCAGGGAATGGCTAAAAAGGATTTTGATAGTTTTTATAAGTTAGCTAAAGGTTCGGTTGAAGATATTGTATGTGACTTTATTCAGTACTTGAATAGGAATGAATCTGGTTTGCAAATATTGTATAAGCCCAATGATTTATTTGGAAAGTCTGAGTGGACCGGACAATGGAAAGCGTTGGATATGAATGCTAGTAATGGTTTAAGTTCTAATTGTAATCAGTAAATGTTATGAAAAAGTTAGTTTTGCTTTTAATTTTATGTTTTGCCTTTTTGGATGTAATGGGCCAGAAAGACACTGTTTATTCTATTGATT
>BLLV01000239.1 GCA_011959205.1 Bacteroidaceae bacterium | reverse complement strand
ACGGGCAGACACCACACATCGGCAGCAACGGTAACTGGTGGATTGGAACAACAGATACGGGCGTAAAGGCGCAAGGCGATAAAGGAGCGGACGCTATCGCTCCGCAAATCCGCATCAACACAGATACAAACGAATGGGAAATCTCGACCGACAACGGCACAACTTGGACTTCAACCGGAGTCAAAGCCACCGGAGATAAAGGCGATGCCATGTTTGAAGGCATAGACAACAACAATCCAAGCTATGTTGTCATCACACTGGAAAACGGAGAAACTATAATCTTGCCAAAAGTCATCACTGATAAAAACTCTGTCTATGTCGCCACCGCCGGAGGACTGCAACAAGCCGTCCAAGACGTGGGAATAGATGCAACAACAGTAGCCAAACTGACAATTACCGGAACTTTGGGAAACGATGATTTTACCTATCTAAAAGCTAATTTCTCTTCGCTAAATCAATTGGATTTGTCGGGATTGGATATTACGGTTTTACCGGAGAGAGCTTTGCAAGGAATGCCTTTTGAAGCCGTGATTTTACCTTCCGGATTGAAAGAAATCAAAAACGTAGCACTTGGCTTTTGTCCTTCATTAAGGACGTTGGATATTCCCGAAAGCGTGACAACATTGGGACGTTGGATTGTCGAAGGATGTAACTATCTGGAAACTATCACTCTTCACAACGGACTAAAAACATTGTCCCCAAGCACTTTCTATGGTTGCGGAATCACCTCTATTCATATACCGACAACGGTGACGGAAATTCCTAATTGGTGTTTCCAACTCTGTGAAAACTTGGAAAGAATATACCTGCACGATGGCATCACGTCTATTGGAAAAGGAGTTTTTTCTGAATGCTTTTCATTAGACCGATTTACTATCCCTAAGGGAGTTACCGAGTTGTCTGAAGAGTTATTTGCTTCTTGCCACGGATTAAAGAAGGTTAATCTGCATGAAAACATAACAGCAATAAATAATTCCGCCTTTATAAACTGTACATCATTGATTTTTTGTTCCTTGCCCGGCAAAGGAGAAAATCTGTTACCTACCGGTTTGACAGAAATAGGAACGTATTGTTTTATGAATATAGCGTTAAAGCAGATGAACATGGAA
>BLLV01000238.1 GCA_011959205.1 Bacteroidaceae bacterium | reverse complement strand
GTTCACTTTCGCATATTAACATAACATACCCACAGGGTTTTAGCACTGATCCGTTGTTCTGACATCCGTTCCTCTTTTGGCTGATATTTACTTCACCGATTTTGAAAGGGGGTGCGATATATCCTGACTGAATGAGATGTAGCAAAGAATATTTCTTGCTTCAATCTTCTAAAAAAAGTAGTATGGAAGATTTTAAAACGGCAATCTTGGAAGAGTTGAAAGAAATCAAATCACTCAGCCTTCTTGCAGCAAAGAATGTATTGACTATTGAAGAAGTCGCTTTGCTGACCGGATTAAGCGTTTCTTGTCTTTATAAAAAGACGTGTGCAAAGCAGATACCTTTTTACCGTTCCAGTAAGCGGATTTATTTCAATCGTCAGGAAATAGAGTCGTGGATGATGAGTGTCAGGATTTCCGGTAGTTCCCTTATATAATAAGGGGTGAGTTATCTACAAAATTTGTATATCACATAAATCTTATGTTATGTATGATACCGTTAGATTTTATCAACGAGACTACCGGATAGACCCGAATATGCTAAGTCAGTATCTTAGTGATTATGATGAGATAAACCATGGAAAAACGAAAGAGTTTCGTTATAATGAAGGGTATATAGGAAAAGCATATATTAGAGTAGGAACGGACTGGATATGTTGTGAGTGTAGTTTCCCTCGTTTGCTCTATCCCGATAACTCATTCACGTTGAAACGTATGGACGCAAAAGCATGTATTGAGTTTCTATCCGATACTTTGCATTACGACATGAATAACGCAAGTGTAACTCGAATAGATGTAGCAACTACGTTCAGTATGAGGCAACCAGTGAAAATGTATTTTGATTGTTTGGGAGCTTTGAGCCGTTTCAAAAGAGTAGTAGTCGTGAAAGATGAGACTTTGGAGTATAGGCAAGGAGTTATAAATAAAAAAGGACAATGTCTTGCTTTTTATGATAAGCAGCTTGAATCGCTTGAAAAAAGAAAACTTCATCCCAAAGGATTGGTAGGCGATAATTTGCTACGCTACGAGCACCGTTGGTTCGGTAGGCTGGCTACTCGTTTGAAAGAGCCGGAAGTAACAGGGAGAACCTTGTATGATGAGAGGTTTTATCGGAAAATCGCGGAGCTATGGGAAGAGGATTATTTCAAGATAGAGAAGAAGAAGGCTGTTGTTGCGGAAGCTATGAGATTAATCAAAACGCCTAATGAGGCTTTTAATATCATTACTGCACATGGTCTTTCAAAAATCCCGAATGAAGAACTAAGCCGTTATATTAATCAGATAGCTAACAATGCAGGTTTTTCGGCAAATGAGACTTATAGATTGAGAAAGAAAATAAAGGAGATATCAAGTAATCCTACAATTACGGAAGATATGTCGTTGGCTAAAGAGCTTGATGCGAGAATCTTGGAAGTGTTAGATAATCTTCAATAGGTCGTTGTAATAAAAAAGAAGGTCAGGGAAAGGCTGTTTTTTTAAGCCTCCCTGACCTTCTTTTTTTTAAAAGGTAAGACAATCATAGGTTTGAAGAATTTCTTCCTGACGAAGCCCTAAGTATCGTTTGGTGATAGCAACCGAACTGTGATTAAACAGCTCCATTAATTTAATTAAAGCGAGTTCCGAGTTCTCTCCGTTCATCGTATAGACCTGCCTCCCGAAAGTCTTTCTAAGGCTGTGACAAGAGAAGTTCTTAATTTTTAGTCGGTACTTCCTTTTCACCTCTTTAAGAACGACATTAATCCGTTGGATTGTGAATACCGTTCCTTTCTGGCTTATGAGGATTGGCGCATTAACTCCGACTGGATTTATATGCTTGTAACATTCTTTGATGTGCTGCTGTAACTGGGGATTGATTCTGATTATTCTTTGCTTACAGGTCTTTTTCTCCATTACTGTAAACTCGTCCGTACCAAGTATTTGTTTCCACCTTAGAGCGAGAATATCAGAAATCCGCAATCCGGTGAAGCACCCCAAAGATATGAGAAGTGAAATCTTATAATTTCCGTCTTTGGCTAATTTACGGATAAGGTTCATCGCATCCGACCACACAAGGTAGTCGGCTGTAGTCGTTGAGTATTTTAGTGACATGATATTCGGTTTTGTATGTAAATGAATAAAAGTGAATATTATTTCTGAGTATGGCTTGCTAATTGGCTGATTATTAATGGAACATTCACTAATGTAGAAAGTGAATGTTTTATCTCGGTCAGATTGCGAGTACCCATGTCGGCTACCCACTACTTGATTGGAATAGAAGCCTTACAACAGTCCTTCATCGGCAAAGCTGTAATAGCTATCATCCGTCAAAATAATGTGGTCTATGACCGCTATTCGCATAATCTCGGCTGCTTTCTTTACCTGCTCGGTCAAAGCAATATCCTGCCGACTGGGGCGTAGTTTTCCGCTTGGATGATTGTGCGCGAGAATTATAGCTGTAGCGTTGGTAAGCAAGGCTGCTTGCAGGATTATTCGCACATCGGCACTTGTTTCGGTTATTCCTCCTTCCGAAATCTGTGTATATCCTAAAACCTCCTGCGCTTGATTGAGAAGCACGACTTTAAAATATTCCTTATAGCCGATTGTATCTTCTCTGAACGTAGGTAGTAACATTCCGTACGCATCGGAAGATGTGGCGATTTTCAGCTTCTTTCTGACTGTTGATTTATAGGAAAGCTCTACCTCTCCCACTTGATAATCTATATCCATGATATGTGATGTTTGATTGATTAATAAAAGAGGACACCACGCTGATGATGTCCTCTTGATAATTGTTGTCTGTACTTTATCAGATGAACGGAAGATAAATATCATCCAGCACACCGCTGTCTATTATCCGTTTACACAGTTCATGCGATGCTTGGTTTCTGAGGTCTGTTCCATAGCTGTCGTCACCTACCATTCGAATAACTGCCACTATGGTACGCATCAACTCTTGCTGTAGGGTGCGGTGGTAGAACCGGGTGCTTTCTGCGAATCTCTTGGGATTCCAGCCCATACCGTTTAAGGCTCGTTCCAGTTCTTGTGCTGCCTTGTATTCACGACTGTTTTGTAATTCCATATTATTGTAGTTTTAAGAAGTTCATAAAATAAAGAAAGGACAACTAACTGAATAGCCGCCCTTTCCTCTCTCTCAATCAACACCACTTAGCCCAAGAACCAAGCGTATTTGTTATCAATTCCTTGCAGGACGTTGTTAATCCCTACACTGACTTCCGTAGCATTTACGGCTCGTTGCAGATAAGTATCAATGTAGCTGCCCTTGTTAGCCTGCGTTAGAAGATTATGAAAATCGAACATGGATATGGCGTTATCCTTTGCTCCGAACACCTCGTTGTGGTAGTAGTCGCGACAAACAGAATTAATCTGGCTGTCGGTTATCAGTAGCCTTGGAACTGCTTTCTGCCTTGCAGGTGATAATGCTTGGTACATCCGCATCCGTCCTACGATTTGCGCAAACTGAGTTTCGGACAGTGAGGTGTCGGTAAGCATCTGCATCAGGTGGATTTCTTTTGCAGGATTGAAGCTGTGGAACAGTTCAAGCACGTTGCGGTAGAGTTCGCTTATGTTCGTCACCTCCATGTTGTATTTCAGTCCTTCACCAGTTAGCACCTGATTGGAACAGATATGCACCCTCCAACCGACAAAAACGGAGAACTTCTCTATTCCTTTGGTGGCTCGGTACAGATTGAGGTCGCTGTAGTTCCGCACTCCACCGATGCACAATTCAAGCCGTTGCCCTCTTACCGTTTCGGTAATGGTTGGGATAGTAAAAGCAAACGCAAGCCGTTGGTAGAACTGTGTCTTTTCGCATTCTAAAAGCTCTGAGGCTTTCTTTCCCAATGCTTGCGGCACTCTGCCTCGGACAATGTGTGACACCCTTATATCGGGGCTGTTCAACCGCTCTCCTGCATAGAAGGAACCGGCTGCATCATGCACGCAGGATATAAAATCTTGGTGGGCGATAGTCAGCTCTTGGTTCGCCCATGTTGGAACGACACACTTGTTTGCAAGCTCGTTCATGGTGATTGCATCGGTATTTGCTTCAAGGAAACTGACACCCGACTTTGCTGTTGCTTCTTCTTGGATAATGGTTGCTTCTTCCGCAAACTCACCCAAGTTCAAGGATTCTCTACGCTGTGCCGCATTGGGCATGATTACTAAATTTCTCATAACAGTAAATTTAAAAAGTGAATATTGATTGAATAGAACAGATACCGAGTATTGCTAAGGATTGCTCCGTATATGTATCTGCCTGAATAGTGATTTGAGCTATAAATTTGACTTGGGAGATAGTATAAATGGAATACGGATGCTTGAATGTCCGATGTGCTTGGGAGAAAGTGATATGTATGGCTCCCATTGCTTCGATGTCTTAAATAATAGTTAATGTAACAAATCTTATTCTGTATCAATTACAATCTAATGATTGATAGCAGTTTTCCATGACTGCATAGAGTTCTTGGAAGTAAATCTTTTCCCAGCATGGATGTAGAGATAGAAAACGAACGGATTGGAGATTTGATTAAAAAGGTTAATTCGGATTGGAAGTCTCAACCTGATATTGAAGAAGGGTAGATATTTGATTTAAAGCCGAAGTATGGAGGGGGGAATATTCGGGAGGTGTAGCGGTATGCTTATCAGTATGAAGAATTTTAGAACCCTCTTTATTGTGGATGAAAAAGGGTATATATTTCTACCCTCCCAGTCTGCTAAATCTACTATAAGAACTTATTCAGATTACCCAGCTATTCCATTCATCACACAGCTATAAAAAATAAAGCCGTAACAGAGTATCATTCTATTACGACTTCATTTTTATTAATAGCAGTTTTAAACTTAAAAACTGAATCCTGCCATTACTGTTACACCGTTTCTATCTACATCACCATCTTTCATTGGATTATAGGTATAACCTACTTTAAAAAACACAGATGTAAACTTGCAGAAGTTCCAGCTTACACCTATGCTTGGGCAAGCATAAAAGCCTTCTATGTCAATAAACGTATAACCTATTTTGGCGTCAACGAATGGGGCTATTTTTCGGGAGGTAAAATCATACCGGGCATTAGCATATATAGGAAGCCAAGAAACATCGCCCCACCGAACTCCTGCACCGGCACCGACAAACAGCCGATTAAATTGTACTCCATGTGTTGTCATAAAGTCAGTCGTATGGTATTCAGAGCCTTCCGGTCCGGTAAAAAAAGTCCGACCACCTTCTATAAAGCCTTTGTAGCTTTGGGCGTTACACAATACTGTAAATAGGGATATAGTTAAGAAGAATACAATCTTTTTCATATATTGATTATGACTGTTTTGTATCATTTTACCCTTTTACAGTAGTCTGTTCGACTTTCATCGTGATATACTAATTCATCGGAAGTCAGTTTAAGAATCGTCAACGTTCCTCCGTCGCGTCCGTCATCTATATAGGTTAGTCGAACCACCTTCTTTTCTGCATCGTAGGTATATTTGCAATAATCACTTTTTTCTTCTCCTATTTCATCTGTAGAATAAATTGTACTTGAATCTATAACCCAGTAAGGACAATCATGCTCTTCTCCGTCTATAATTTCTCCGTCATCGTACACTGTCTTTACAACCTTCCATGTTCCTATAAGACTTGCAGCGTTACCGCTTTCATCTTCATCATCATCGCTACAAGCTGCGAAGTTCACACACATAACTACGGCTATCAAAGCCATTCCAATTAATCTTAATGTTTTCATTTTATTAATAGATTGTTGCTTACCTGCTCCCTTTGTAAGCGGATAATAAAAAAGGTGTGGGAACTATATTTGCTTTATCCTATAATCAGGCTCTCGCATTGCCCTTGGCATGGATAAAACAATAGCAACCCACACCAGTTTTGACTATATCTAAGAGCCTTATGTATATAAGGTAGGTATATATCAAATGGTGTGGTGCTATTGCTATCATCTTCATGCCTTTTCAAATTTGCGAGATTTGATTATAGAAGATAATCTCAATAACACCTTTACGTTAATATGTCTGCCCTCCCCACTGGGAGAACGCTGCAAAGTTATAGAAAAGGTATTGGAACTCAAAAGAAAATACCTCGAATTTCACGAGAATAGGTTGTAGAGCATATTTTAGGGAATATATGAATCCCCAAAGCAATCTCTTGGTATCTGTACGAGTAGCGAGCCTACAGAAGCCGAATAGGGGCGATTTTGGAACGGTTTTCAGCATTGACTATAAAATGGTTGCAGAGAAACAGAACTGCTTAAATCGGGCGAGAATCAAGGGGAGAGGCTTCTTATGGCTGGTTTAGAGCGAGGATATTACGAAGTCCATAGAGGCAATTAGAGGCGATTCCCGGAACTTTCCTGCCAATGGTGGTAATTGGTAGATTCAAGTTGGAAAACAAAATTACGAGACGCGAAAAGCCGTTATCGCCTTTGATAACGGCTCTGTTCTACATGATTAATCAGCGTTTTCGGGGATTTGATTTTCGAGAACTGTTCAGAAGCTCCAACGCTAAATCTGCATCAATAATAATCTTTCTACCTACTTGCGAGATAGCCTTGTTGATTACTCCGCTTTTCTTTATCCGATTGGCGGTGACTATGGAGCAATTCAGTAATCTTGCCAGCCCTGCTAAGCCGTAAACATAACGTTTGTTATCGTTGGTCTGTTTTGAGGAAACTGGTTGCGTTGATTGCTGACGAGAAATTAGCGGTGCTAAAATATCAAGCAGCTCTTGAACTGTCAAAGCACCTAAAGGCTTGTTCATTTCAGTCATTTTTTAATTGTTTAAGTAAAATAAGCTGCTTCTTGCGTATTATGAAAACGTCAAGAAAGGACGGCTTTCATCTGAGTAGAAATCAAATTTTGTATTCATTTCTACCTTCCTCTTACAATCTGAAACACCTCTTGCTGTTCTGCTGATTTGAACAAGTTGTTTTTGTTATAATGAAATCCTGCATTTATCTATCAAGAATATCATGCAGAATTTTTGTTTATCTGTCTCTATGCAATTTTCTGCATAGAGGGGCTGTATCATGGTAGCTTCTTTCATGGGAATTTGGCTATCTTCACGCCTCGTTTTTAAAAAGACATCTTTTCAACAAAGGTAGTATAAAACTCAATAACTACCAACTATAAACATAGAATTTCAAATTTTATCTCTGATTTATTCGTTTGAAAGTAAAAGATATTACATATTATTGAATTTAGTCATTGCATTCGCCTTTGTCTCGTCCGCTATGTCTATGTATGGCTTCATCGCCTTGTAGTCACTGTGCCCCGTCCATTTCATTACCACTTGTGGGGGGATACCCAATGCTAGAGCATTGCAGATAAAAGTTCTTCTTCCGGCATGGGTTCCCAGCAGGGCGTATTTGGGGGTGACAGTATCTATGCGTTCATTTCCCTTGTAGTAAGTTTCTCTTACCGGGTCATTGATTTCCGCAAGCTCTCCCAGCTCCTTCAAATAATCGTTCATCTTCTGATTGCTGATGACCGGAAGTGCCTTATGCTTTTCAAAGTGTACGTCCTTGTATTTATCCAGTATCGCCTTGCTGTGGTCGTTCAATTCTATAATCAGGCTGTCTGCCGTTTTTATGGTGGTTATCTCTATATGGTCTTGCTTGATGTCGCTCCGTTTCAAATTGTACACATCCGAGTAGCGTAGCCCACTGAAACAGCAGAACAGAAAAACATCCCTTACACGTTCAAGGTATTGCTTGGTTTGGGGTATCTGACAGGTTTTCAATTTATCCAGTTCTTCCGGCGTGAGGAATATCACTTTTTTGGGCGTGTTTTTCAATTTAGGTTTGAAGCTGTCATAAGCAGCGTTTTGACTATATCCTTTTTTGTAGCTCCACCGTAGAAACCATTTCAGAAAAGAAATCTGTTTGCCTATGGTGCTGTTGCGCATGTCTTTATCGTTTTGCAGGAAGTCTACATAGTCATTCAGACCGTTCTCGGTGAATGTATCAAAAGAAAGCGTATTCCTGAATTCGTTCAAATGGTTCTTCATTGCTGCGAACTTCTCGTAGGTTGCTTTCGTCCAGTTACTCAACCTTCCGTTTTCTTTTACAAATTCTTCGAACGCTTCCCAAAAACTGACATTAGGTTCTTCGGCTGCATCTGTTCTGTCGGTTGCATCCTTTATTCTTGCGTTAAAGATTCCCTTTACTTGTTCTGTGGTGGGAAGTACGTTTTGGACTTCGAACTCTTTGAATATATTTTGTATCTCCGTATATTGTCTTAGCAAGTCCGTATTGATTTCGGATGCGCTTTGCTTTAACTTGTTGGTGCATCCGTTTTTTACCCTTTGCTTGGCTGCATCCCATTTGGCTGCATCAATGCGATAGCCCGTTGTAAACTCAATGCGCTGGCTTGCAAATACCACACGCATACGGATGGGTACGTTCTCTGTAATTGGTACTCCGTTTTTCTTCCGGCTTTCCAAAGAAAAGATGATGTTTCTCTTAATGTTCATAATTGGGTGTGTTTGAAAATTCACACCCAAAAGTACACCCAAAAAATAAGATATGCAAAGATATTAAGATGTATTTTGTTTTATGGTGAATTTGTAATAACTTGGTAATTAACAGTATATTGTAAGTTTATGGTATTGTTTGAAATTGTAGGTGATAGAACCTGTCTCTCCGCTGAACTTACTGGACAGAAATGGTCAGCAAACGGACAAAAAGCTACAAATCAATGATTTGTGGCTTTTTTTATTGCCCGAAAAGTCTGGCTTCAATGCAGGAATTTTCAGATGGCTTAGTAGTATCTTGTTCTTTCTTGCCACTGTGCCATTGTTTCTTTTTTCAATAAAAAACAGGCCTTGAATCCTTCGTAACCGTAAAAATTATAGTATAACATAATCTTCTGAATTTTAAATTGTCGGTAAATAAAAAAAGGAGAGATACTTCCTTTTAATCGGAAATATCCCTCCTCGGAATATTAGTCTTGGTATGTTTCAACCTTTTCAGATGAATGGTATCGTCTTGTCTTCCAGAACTCCTGATTCCATTATTCTTTTACATATCTCATGCGAAGCCTTGTTCCTTAAGTCATATCCATAATCCTCGCTTCCCATGATTCTTATCACTTCAACCATACTTCTGAATAAAGTCTGTTGCAGGATCCTGTGGAATGTAGTGACTTGCAATAGCGAATCTCTTGCCATTCCACCCATAATCGTTCAAGGCATATTCCAGCTCTTTTGCAGCCTTGAATTCCCTGCTGTTTTCCAGTTCATATCTTTCCATTTCTTTGTTTATTGATTTTAAAAGTGTTCAACAAAAAAAGGGAGAAAGACCATGTTTGCTATATTCTGATCTTTCTCCCTTATGAGTTAATTTATTTTCTGGCTAACTCAAAAACCACCCATAGTTTTCAGTATCTTCACCGTTCAAGGCTTTCTGAATACCAACCGCAAAGTCTGTACAGTTCTGATTTCTCTCCAGGAACTTGTCTATGTAGGATTGTTTGGCTGCGTCATTAAGAAGCTACATCAAATCCCAACAAGTGATATTCTCTCTACCACGTAACCCGAAATTAGGATTCTCTATGTAACCTTTCGTAGCTGCATTGACATTAGAATCACCTTTGAAAGTTCTCTAAGTTGTGAAGCAGGCAAGGCTTGATATAATCTGAGCCTACCTATTATCTGACAGAACTGTTCTTGTGAAATTTTCGTTCTTTCCAAGTTTTCAAACTGAGCCGTAAAAAATAAGGGAGACCGAACGTTGTATTTTCAGTCTCCTTTTCTTTTTATTGGCTATTTCTGTTTTGATTTATATCTCCTACGCTCACATCCGAAAGTTTTATGTAAGTAAGCATATTCAATTGTTCTTCTATCTCTCTTTCGTCCAGCTTTTCCTTCGTTCCAGCCAGATCAAAAATGTACAGGTCTTTCAACAGGTAATTGACTACATTCAACTGCATTGTAGTTAGAAGAATCGCTGTATGCCGAACGGCACCTAGGTGGGGTGAGAGGTCAGAAAACGAAAGTAGGAAGAAAACTACTTTCGTTTTCCTCCTACTCGATTGGTATTATTTTATACTTTAAAGTATTTCACAGATTTTATTCAGCAACTACTTCGAACGGGATTTCTACAGAAACTTCCTTGTGAAGTTTAACGATAGCTTTGTAAGAACCAACTTCTTTCACAGAATCTTTCACAACGATAATCTTTCTGTCTACCTTGTGACCCATTTTTTCCAATTCTTCAGCAATTTGAATATTGCTAACAGAACCAAAGATAGTACCTGTGGCGCTCACTTTAGTAGCAATAGTCAAAGTTACATCCTTCAACTGCTCTGCTATAGCTTCAGCGTCTTTCTTAATCTTTTCCAATTTATGAGCGCGTTGTTTCAACTCTTCTGCTAACATTTTTTTAGCTGAAGGTGAAGCTATTACCGCCTTACCTGTCGGAATAAGATAGTTACGACCGTAACCAGACTTTACAGTTACAATATCATTCTTGTAGCCTAAGTTTACTACGTCTTCTTTCAAAATTATTTCCATACCTATTCCTCCTTATTATTTCATCATGTCAGTTACAAATGGAAGTAACGCCAAATGACGTGCTCTTTTAACAGCCTGCGCAATACGACGTTGGAACTTCAAAGAAGTACCAGTGATACGGCGAGGAAGGATCTTACCCTGTTCGTTCAAGAATTTTTTCAAGAATTCAGGATCTTTGTAGTCAATATACTTAATACCACTTTTTTTGAAACGGCAGTATTTTTTCTTCTTAACATCTACTGAGGGCGGAGTTAAATATCTGATTTCTGATTGTTGCTGTGCCATGATTAATCCTCCTTTTTAGTTGATTTAACATTTCTTCTCTTAGCAGCATATTCAGCAGCGTATTTATCCATTCTGAAAGTCAAGAAACGGATAACACGTTCGTCACGACGGAAGTTAATTTCTAACTTTTCAATAACCTGCGGTTCTGCTTTGAACTCTACCAACTGATAGAAACCAGTTGACTTCTTTTGAATGGGGTAAGCCAGCTTCTTCAAGCCCCAGTTTTCTTCATTGATAATCTCTGCACCTTCTGCAGTCAGAATACCTTTGAATTTCTCTACCGCTTCCTTCATCTGAATGTCAGATAAAACGGGAGTTAAAATGAAAACGGTTTCGTATTGATTCATACTACGTTAATTAAATTGTTAAATTAAAAATTTCAAATTCGACTGCAAAAGTAGGCATTTTATCTTAATCTACAAAGAGTTATCACCATTTTCTTTTAAAAATATAGTTTCATTTTACAATTAATCTCCCTTTTTGTATTTTTTATCTGTGAAAAACAAATTATGTCCACCAAGAATTGTATCTTTGCAAAGTTGTTTAAGCAATAATTCTATGATAGAACAATTTAGCTTTGATATCCAATTAATATTTGCCATATTGAATGGCAAAGTGTCTGCTGCCATCAATCGGAAGTTAAGCCGGAATTTCCGTCAGAACGGTGTCGAAATCACCCCCGAACAGTGGACGGTCCTTCTTTTTTTATGGGAAAAAGATGGTGTCACACAGCAAGAATTATGCAATGCCACCTTCAAAGACAAACCCAGCATGACCCGGTTAATAGACAATATGGAACGCCAACATTTGGTAGTACGCATTGCCGATAAAAGAGACCGGCGTACCAATTTAATTCATTTGACCAAAACAGGAAGGGAACTGGAAGGCAAAGCACGTTTCATTGCAAACAAAACCTTAAAGGAAGCACTGCAAGGATTAACATTGGAAGAGCTGAAAGTCAGTCAAGATGTATTAAGAAAGGTATTCACTAACATCAAAGACTAAAGTTTTTCAAGGTTTTCATCTTTTTTTCCTAAAATAATTTCCATGATAAGAGAATTATGCTTTAATTTGTACACAAGAATAAATATAATCTATTAATAAAATACACACATGAAAAGCTTACTTAAGAATTTAGGTCTGATACTGATGATCATCGGCGCCGCTATTTTAGTCGGTGTTTTCTTCACCGGAAGTGCAGCAATTAACGACAACGGTGTTTTAGGTGGAAGTGCCGCCCTTATCGTTATAGGTTTAATCGTATATATTGTATTAAACAAACGCATTGTTGATTAAAGTAAAGTATAAGAGAACAAACAATAAAAAAGAAGGTGTCTGAAAAGGATACCTTCTTTTTTTGTTATGCCAAAGAAGGCATCCTTTTGAACACCTTCGGGAAGATTAGTTTCATATTTTCGTTTTGAAAGGGGGAGCCGTGAAATAGTATGCTAAATTTCTAAAAGAAGGGGATAGAAGACAGAGGTTTCTAGAAAGATACAGATAAAAAAAGTCTGTTGTGCTTTCGCACGGCAGACTTTCAATTCTCTCTAGTGTTCGTACTGAATTATTCAGCTTTAGTAGAGTCACAGCAAGCAGCTGTAGAGTCACAAGTAGCTGAATCTGCTACAACTTCTTCTACAATAGCAGCTTCTTCTACTACTGTAACTGAGTCAGTTCCTTCAGCATTATTATTTGCAGCCTTGTTTCCGCAAGATGCGAAAGAAACAGCTGCGAATGCTACGAACAAAAATACTAATTTTTTCATTTTCTTTGCTTTTTTAAATCTGTAATACTAACATTGCTTTCTTAAAACGATGCAAAGGTATACACTTTTTCAATACGTTGTACCAAAAAGAACAACTTTTTTTCTGCTTTTTTATGTTATGCAACCTATTTAGCTGATTAGTAGTATGTTCTATAACATATTTATTCTTCTGCAATGCTATTATATAAGAAGCGTTTGATACTTTTCTTGGGAGTTTTTTCAAACTCCGTAGGATAAAGCTGTATTTTGCTCACTTGCTCATAGTTGCCTACCAGTTTATTCAGATTTTTCAAGTTTTCATCCATTACTGTTTTCAGGTTTTCAGGGGTGTTAAGTCCCAGGCTGTCCAGGCTTTCATAATCAGGATATACCAAAGCCACCAATTTCTTGTTGCGTTCTATGATCAAGCTTTCCAGAACGAACGGCATGTTATTTAGTTTGGATTCTATCTCTTCAGGAAAGATATTCTGCCCATTGGAACTTAAAAGCATGGTTTTGCTGCGGCCTCGTATATAAATGAATCCGTTGCTGTCTATTGTACCTAAATCACCTGTCTTCAACCAGCCGTCTTCAGTAAATACCTCACGGGTAGCTTCTCCGTTCTTATAATAGCCTTTCATTACGTTTTCGCCACGTACCTGTATTTCTCCGGTAATGTTATAAGGGTCATCCGAGTCAATACGGACTTTCATGATATCCAGTATCTTTCCGGCAGAACCGGGGATAAATTTATTCCACGGAGCATAACTGATCAGTGGGGCGCATTCGGTCATTCCATAACCGATGGTGAATGGAAATTTTATTTTGTAGAAAAAATCGGTGACTTCCGGGTTCATGGCAGCTCCACCGATAATGACTTCTTTAAAACGTCCGCCTAATGCGTCAATCAGTTTTTTGCGAATCTGTGCATAAATCTGGTTGTCTAATAAAGGTATGTTAAGCGCCCATTTCATGCTGCGTTTGTTGATGAGCGGCTGAATTACATTCTTATAAATTTTTTCTATAACTAATGGTACTGTAATAATAAGGTTGGGTTTTACTTCCTCAAAAGCTTTCATCAATATTTTGGGAGAAGGTGTCTTGCCTAATAAGGTGACATGTGTGCCAACAGCAGTAGCGGTTAGAAAATCAAAAGCACATCCGTATGCATGAGCCAAGGGAAGGAAGGAAAGTATCTTTTCCCCTTTCTTTAAAAGTTCTGTACGGATACCAAAGGTAACGTTTCCTGCCAGATTATTGCCCGTAATCATTACTCCTTTACTGAACCCGGTCGTTCCTGAGGTATAATTCAGTAACATGACTTTTTCGTTGGAGAGTTCTGTATAATTGATATTTTCCTTATAGAAGCCTTGGGGAAAGTTCTTTTTCATTGCTGCATCAATATTCTTCATGAATTTTTGGACGGTTTCACCGTCACGTTGATGCAGGCATCTGAAATCTGTTAGAGAAAATACAGCTCGTAATCCACTTAATGCCTCTTCTTCCAGATTTTCCCAAATATGATCGCTGGTAAACAGGAATGTGGATTCGGAATGATTCACAATATGATGGATGTCATTCGGCTTGAAGTCTTGTAAAATAGGAACTACAATAGCTCCGTATGTAACAGTGGCCAGATAGGCGATACACCAACGGGAGGTATTCTTGCCTATAATGGATATTTTATCGCCACGGCGCAGACTGCAATATTGGAATAACAAGTGTATCTTAGCTATTTCTTCCGCTACTTGTCCGTATGTAAACGTGGTATCTTCACCATAATCTGTGTAACAGGGTAGATCCCAGTTTTCTTTGAAGCTATTTTCATATAGCTTGATAAAGTTTTCTTTTATCATTGCACAATTTTTGATGTAATGTGCAAAAATAAGCATAATTATTGGTATTCTAAAGAATTTAAGCAGAATAATATGTACCTTTGCTTTCTAATTAGGTAAGAAAGTATGATTGATACGACAATTTTCCAAGATAAAACGGCCGTTTATTATACATTAGGCTGCAAATTGAACTTTTCAGAAACCTCAACCATCGGTAAAACTCTGAAAGAAGCAGGCATACGTACAGCGCGTAAGGGGGAAAAAGCTGATATTTGTGTTATTAATACTTGTTCTGTCACCGAAGTTGCAGATAAGAAATGCCGGCAGGCCATTCATCGTTTGGTCAAACAGCATCCGGGTGCATACGTGGTGGTGACGGGATGTTATGCCCAGCTAAAACCTGACCAGGTAGCCGGTATAGAAGGAGTGGATGTTGTTTTAGGAGCTGAGCAAAAGGGAGAACTGATGAATTATCTCGGAAATTTGGAAAAGCATTCTCAAGGTGAGGCGATTACAACGGCTGCAAAAGATATACGTAGTTTTTCACCTTCGTGTTCCAGAGGTGACCGTACTCGTTACTTTCTGAAAGTGCAGGATGGTTGCGATTATTTCTGTTCTTATTGTACTATTCCGTTTGCCCGTGGCCGTAGCCGTAACGGACGTATTGAAGAGATTGTGGAACAGGCGCGGCAGGCTGCGGCCGAAGGGGGGAAAGAAATTGTAATTACTGGGGTGAATATCGGAGACTTCGGGAAGACCACCGGTGAAAGTTTTTTTGATTTGGTAAAGGCTTTGGATCAGGTGGCAGGGATTGAACGTTATCGTATCTCGTCTATTGAACCCAACTTGCTGACGGATGAAATAATAGAATATGTGTCACGTTCACGTGCGTTTATGCCGCATTTCCATATCCCTTTGCAGTCGGGCAGCGATGATGTGTTGAAATTGATGAGACGTCGATATGACACCGCATTGTTTGCTTCCAAGGTACGCAAGATTAAGGAGACCATGCCGGATGCGTTTATTGGCGTGGATGTAATTGTGGGAACACGTGGTGAGACAGAGGAATATTTTGAAGATGCTTGTCGTTTTATGGAAGGGCTTGATGTGACGCAGTTGCATGTTTTCAGTTACTCGGAGCGTCCCGGTACACAGGCCTTGAAAATAGACTACGTGGTGAGTCCTGAGGAAAAACATCGTCGTAGCCAGAGATTGTTGGCTCTGTCTGATGAGAAGACAAAGGCGTTCTATACCTCTCATATAGGAAAAGAAGCTTGGGTATTGATGGAAAAATCTAAGGCCGGAACCCCTATGCATGGATTTACTGATAATTATATCCGGGTGGAGTTGGATCACGATGACCAATTGGATAACCGGCTGGTCCGTGTAAGAATGGGGGAATTCAATGAAGAAGGTACGGCATTGAAAGGTATTATAGTTTGAAAAGAAATGAAAAGGGTATCTGTTGTCATATTGAATTGGAACGGGGCGGATATGCTCCGTGAGTTTATGCCATCTGTTATAGATTGTTCAGTAGGAGAGGGAGTTGAGATTTGTGTGGCTGATAACGCCTCCTCTGATGGGTCGCTTGAAATGCTCCGTACGGAATTTCCTGTAGTCCGTTTGATTGAACTGGATCAGAATTATGGTTTTGCCGAAGGATATAACCGGGCTTTGGCACAAGTTGATGCAGAATATGTGGTTTTGCTGAATAGCGATGTGGAGGTTACTCCGCGTTGGCTGGAACCTTTGCTGGAGTATATGGATACCCATTCCGAAATAGCTGCCTGCCAACCTAAACTGTTAAGCTGGCACAACAAGGAATATTTTGAATATGCCGGGGCGTCGGGAGGATTTATCGATCGGTATGGATATCCTTTTTGCAGAGGACGTATATTCGATATTCTTGAAAAGGACTACGGACAATATGATACGGTAACGGAGGTGATGTGGGCAACGGGAGCCGCTCTTTTTATCCGTTTGGCCGATTATCGTGAAGCAGGAGGTTTAGATAGTCGTTTTTTTGCTCACATGGAAGAAATAGATCTGTGTTGGCGTTTGCGCGGCCGGGGGAAAAAGCTTGTCTGTATTCCGCAAAGTGTGGTGTATCACGTAGGAGGAGCTACGTTGAAAAAAGAGAATCCGAGAAAGACTTTTCTGAACTTCAGAAACAATCTGTTGATGCTTTATAAGAACTTGCCGGATAAAGAGTTGGAACATGTTCTTTTTGTACGTGGTATATTGGATAGGGTGGCTGCTCTTGTCTTTTATTTGAAAAAGGATAGGGAGAATGCGCGTGCTGTAATGCAGGCATGGAGAGAGTTTGAGGAGATAAGATACTCTTTTGCATCTTCTCGTATAGAAAATATGATGAAATTTGTAAATGAAATAATACCGGAACGGACTCATTTTAGTATTCTTATGAAATATTATTTGTTGGGTAAAAAACATTTCTCTCAGTTAAAACTTTTTTAAATTGCTTCTTTTTAAGGCATTCATTTTATTTTTCGCCGGTTTAACGCTTGTTGATAACGTCTTGCATTAGCTTGATGCTGGGCTGCTGTGACAGCGAAATTATGAGTGCCTGAAAAATCTTCTTTTGCACACATATAAATATAATTATGCTGTGTATAGTTCAGTACGCTTTCCAATCCTTGTATGGACGGGATTCGGATAGGTCCCGGAGGCAAACCGGCATGCTTGTAGGTATTATAAGGAGAATCCACTTCCAGATGTTTGAAAAGAATGCGTTTCAGCCCGAATTCCTGCAAACCGAATTTAACCGTCGGGTCTGCTTGCAACAACATCCCTTTATTCAATCTGTTGATGTAAAGTCCTGCAACCATGGGCTTTTCTGGACCATTGGCCGTCTCTTCTTCCACGATAGAGGCCAAGGTGGACACTTCTTCCGGAGTAAGTCCGATACGTTGAGCCTTTTTCAACCTTTCATTATTCCAAAAGGCGGCATGTTCTTTTTGCATCCGTTTCATAAAAGCGTCCGCGCTCATATTCCAATAAACCTCGTAAGTATTAGGAATAAAAAGGGAGGGGAGTGTCTCTTGGGTATATCCCATTTGTGCACAGTAAGCACTGTCGGAAATTAATTGGGCAATATCCAGCGAGTCAATCATGAGCTGGCGTGAAACGGCCCGCACTAATCTGTCCACGGTGCGTACACTGGGTACAGTCAGATTAATGGGAGTCTGGTATCCCAGAGAAAGACGGCGGAAGAGGTAGCGCATATTGTCCGACGGATTGAGAGCGTAATGTCCTGTCAGTATATTGTCGCCATACTTCTCTTTTTCTGCCAGGTATTGAAAACCGAACATGCTTTTAGGATGTCCGTTTTGGATTATTTTATGGTATACAGAATCCAAATTATCATCTCTGTCTATATAAATATAGGTAGTTTTTGTAAGCTGGAACTGTTTGGCAAAGAAATAGTAATATATACTTCCTGCACCACCTGCTCCTGTTAGGATAATGATAAGGATCACAATCCATACAATGGTACGTTTCTTTTTATTCATTTTGGTCTATTGGGCTTTTTGGGATGCAAATATAGGCAAATATCCGTTTCTTTTTTACTTTTGACGATTTTGTATCCCTAAAAATGCAATTTTGTCCACTCTACGGTTGATGTAAAATGTGTAAATTTGACCAAACAAAAAACGAGAACGCAAAATAGTATATTAATTATTTTATTTTTAACCATGAAAAATGCACTTATGGGTTTGGCATTGTTTGCTGCAATGCCGGTATTTGCCCAACAAAAAGCAACTATCAATGTACATCCCGGGCAAGGGAAAGAAATCATCAGTAAACATATTTACGGGCAATTTGCAGAGCATTTGGGGACCTGTATCTATGGAGGTTTGTGGGTAGGTGAGGATTCTAAAATTCCCAACACCCAAGGCTATCGTAATGATGTGCTTCAGGCATTGAAAGACTTGAAAGTGCCGGTGCTTCGTTGGCCGGGCGGATGTTTTGCCGATGAATATCATTGGATGGATGGTATCGGCCCCAAAGAGAATCGTCCACGGATGGTCAATAACAATTGGGGAGGTACAGTGGAAGATAATAGCTTCGGTACACATGAATTTCTGAACTTGTGTGAGCTGATAGGTTGTGAGCCTTATATCAGCGGTAATGTAGGAAGCGGAAGTGTGGAAGAAATGGCGAAATGGGTGGAATACATGACTTCCGAACAAGGTAGCCCGATGGCGAAACTGCGTAAGGAGAACGGTCGTGAGAAACCGTGGAAAGTGAAATTCTTTGGGGTAGGTAATGAAAGTTGGGGATGCGGAGGCAGTATGCGTCCTGAATATTATGCAGACTTGTACCGCCGTTATTCTACTTATTGTCGTAATTATGATGGCAACCATTTGTTCAAAATAGCCAGTGGCGCCAGTGATTATGACTATAACTGGACTGAAATCCTGATGAAGAATATAGGCCATCGCATGGCTGGTATCTCCTTACATTATTATACAGTGATGGGATGGAGCGGAAGCAAAGGGTCGGCTACACAGTTCACTGATGATGATTATTATTGGACTATGGGCAAATGTCTGGAAATAGAACCGGTGTTGAAGAAGCATATGGCAATTATGGATAAATATGATCCGAAGAAGCAAATCGGTCTGATGGTGGACGAGTGGGGAACCTGGTGGGATGAAGAGCCGGGAACTATCCGTGGGCATCTGTATCAGCAAAACACGTTGCGCGATGCTTTCGTGGCTTCTTTGACTTTGGATGTTTTCCATAAATATACGGACCGCATTAAGATGACGAACATTGCCCAGATTGCCAATGTGCTTCAATCCATGATTCTGACCAAGGATGACAAGATGGTGCTGACACCGACTTACCATGTCTTCGAAATGTATAAAGTGCATCAGGATGCTACTTATCTTCCTTTGGAACTGAACTGTGAACGCAAGATTGTACGCGACAACCGCATTGTCCCGATGGTAAGTGCTACCGCTTCACGGGATGCAAACGGTTTGATTCATGTTTCCTTGTCTAATGTGGACTTGCAGGAATCGCAGGATATAGAGTTGAATTTGGGTGAGGTGAAAGCCAGGAGTGTTACCGGCCGCATTTTGACCGCTGACAATATAGGTGATTACAATAGTTTCGAGAGACCGAATGTAGTTGCCCCGAAAGGGTTTACCGGAGCAAAGGTCAATAAAGGAAGCTTGAAAGTGACTCTTCCCGCCAAGTCTATCGTGGTGCTGGAAGTGAAATAAAACACGTACGTACGTGTAACCCCACACATACGTATGTGTAGGGGTTATACATACGTATGTATCGCGTCACACGTACGTATGTGCGATAGACTACGGTAGTTCTTGTACCAACTCCGCTTCGATTCTGTTTTCTATCTCATCCGGCAAGGCGGGGAAGAAATCTATATTCGTTCTTTTCTCTACACTGTCTACTGTTACCATATACTTTTTCAGCGGCTTATGTCCGGCGCTATTCGGGAAAATAAATCCTATGGCTTGCGGATTTTTCTTATCATTTATCAATATGACTTTATAGAAAGCATTGGGAACTGCCACTTTATTGTTGCCTATTCGTTTGGGGCGTTTGGTATCATATATGGGTCCGCAGGCAATATACACCGCTCCATATTTTTTTGCCCATTGGCGTGACATCTCCTCCAGGTCATTCCAGTCACCGCGGTTCAGATTCGGATTTTGCGGACAAATGTTGCTCATGTAAAAAGATTCTTCCATGGCTTGTTTGCTCCATTTCATATCGGCGGCAGGAGCCATGTGTCCCCGGTCGTACCCCGATTTGGTGTAATCTCCCGTGTATGCTTTGGCTCCACGTACGTCCGGGTCTGGCAAGAATTTATCTGTTCGTTCCTCTTTTCCTTGTGTCTCTTTTTTAGTAAGCTCCCATGCTACCCATTGTGGAGTTTTGTAATCGGCATTGTAAGACAGGGTATATCCTTTACGTTTCAATATCTGGCCGCCTGTGCTTGATTGCATCATCGGAATTTCCAATGCACCGCCATGCTGAGTCGGGGTAAGTATTTCGGGCTTTTCTTCATTGTTTTCGATGGCAGGGATCTTATCAAACAGTTTCCCGTCAAACAACTGATATTTATAAGCCAGAAGCCCCAGCAATACTAAAATAAGGACGATTCTCAGAGGACTATTGGATGGTTTCTTTTTCTTTGCGCTCATATTTGTTCTGTTTTAAGGGTGCAAAGATAGAACAAAATATAAAAATACATTATCTTTGTCCATTATATAGCTGTAAATTTTAATAATACCGACATGCTATCCTAACTAATTAAACCTATTATATATGAAAAAGAACCGATTATCGTTAGCGTTTTTGAGTTTGCTGATTGCAGCTTCCCCCTTACAGGCACAGGATATGCCGCAGAATGAAACAGTAGAGCAGAAAGACAAGAGAATGGAGTGGTTTTCACAAGCCAAGTTGGGAATCTTTATCCATTGGGGAATTTATTCCGTCAGAGGAGTGTCCGAAAGCTGGTCCTTCTTTAACAACTACCTGCCCTATGATGAATACATGGAGCAGGAAAAAGGTTTCACAGCCTCCAAGTATGATCCGAAAGCTTGGGTGGATCTGATCAAAGAGAGTGGAGCCAAATATACAGTGATAACTACCAAGCATCATGACGGAGTTGCGTTATGGGATACCAAAGTAGGAGATATCAGCGTAGTGAAAAGTACTCCGGCAAAACGCGATCTCATAGCTCCCTTTGTAAAGGAAGTGAGAAAACAAGGATTGAAGCTTGGTTTCTATTATTCTTTATTGGACTGGTCTCATCCCGATTACCCTAACAAGACCCGTACGGAAGTACGTTATAAAAATGATCCTGAACGTTGGGTACGGTTCAACAAGTTCAACTTCGGGCAATTGGCGGAGTTGAATAAGACCTGGAAGCCGGATCTGTATTGGTTCGACGGAGACTGGGAGCAAAGTGCGGAAGCATGGAATTCCAAAGGTATTGTAGATCTGCTCCGTTCGGATAATAAGAATGTGATTATCAACTCGCGCATACAGGGATATGGCGACTATGCCACTCCCGAACAGGGAGTGCCGGTGGTGCGTCCCGAGGATAAATACTGGGAGCTTTGTATGACCATGAATGATTCATGGGGATATCAGCATACAGACAGCAACTATAAATCACCCTATATCTTGCTTCGTACATTTGTAGACTGCCTGAGCATGGGCGGTAATCTTTTATTGGATATCGGCCCGAAAGAGGACGGTTCCATTCCGGAAGAACAGATTGCTGTGTTAAAGGAGTTCGGTCGATGGACCAAGAAGCATAAAGAGGCCATCTATGAAACTCGCGCCGGTATTCCTACCGAACATTTCCAGGGATATACCACACTGAATAAGGCGGGGGATATTCTTTATTTATACCTGCCTTACAAGCCTAACGGTCCGGTGGAAGTAAAAGGATTGGTGAACAAAGTGAACCGTATATGGGTGGTTGGTAACGGAGCTATGTTGAATTACAAGGTCTATAACAAAAATTATTGGAACTCAGTGCCGGGCAATCTCTACATTGATGTACCCCAACAGGTACAGGATGAGCAGATCACCGTACTGGCCGTGTTGCTGGACGGACCGATCAAACTCTATCGCGGAGTGGGACAAGTGCAAGACAATAACTAACCTGAATCAGAAAAAGAGATGAAGAAACTTATTTATGCCCTGTTGCTTCTGCTGGTTACATTTCCGGCAATGGCACAAAGCCTTTTTGAACAATATGAACGTTTTCTGACCGAACCGCGTACTTATGTATGTTATCGTCCGGATGGAAAATTGAAAATAGATGGTAAACTGAATGAAAGTTCCTGGAACAAGGCGGCGTCTACCGCCCCGTTTGTCGATATAAGCGGCGAAGGATTTCCGACTCCTAAATATGAAACTACCGCCAAGATGTTGTGGGATGATGAGTATTTATATGTAGGAGCTGTTCTTCAAGAAGAGGATATCAAGGCGCGTCTTACCCAGCGCGATACCATCATCTATTATGACAATGACTTTGAAGTATTTATTGATCCGGACAGCGACGGACACAATTATTTTGAAATAGAAACCAATGCGCGTGGCGTGATTTTCGACCTGATGCTGGACAAACCTTATCGTTCGGGGGGAAACTTCATGGTGCAATGGGACTGTCCCGGATTGAAGACTGCCATCCATTGTGAAGGTACGCTGAATAAATCAAAAGACAAAGATAAGTATTGGAGCGTGGAAATGGCCATTCCTCATCAGGCACTGACCATGAACTTTAACAATCCGTTGAAGGCCGGCAATACCTGGCGCATCAACTTCTCGCGTGTGCAGTGGCTGAAGGAAAAAGGACCCGAGGAAAATTGGGTATGGACTCCCACCGGAAGAATTGATATGCACATGCCCGACCGTTGGGGATATCTTTATTTCGTAGACAAGAAAGTGGGAACCTCGCAAGATGAGTTGGTTTATCCATACAATCAGGCTATTTATAAATTGCTGTGGGCCATGTTCTACGCGCAGCAGGATGTATACGGCAAGCAACATAACTATTTGCGCGATGTGAAACAATTCTTTTTGACTGATAAAGAATTGAAAGATCTTCCGGCTGACGCCCAGATTGAGGTGGAGGCTACTCAGAACACCTATCGGATCGCTATAACTAATCCTGCTGAGGGAATCCGTTATGTGATAAATAATGAAGGACGTTTCCGGTCAGAAAAAATACTTGCCCGTGAAGTTAAAAACTGGTTGTGGATGCGTCCCAACAAGCGTCCGGATGCCGAATGGCAGAAATGGTTTGCCTTGCTGAAAGAGTGTGGCATTTCGGGCGTCATGTTCGAGGGATACGATGAAAACATTTATCGTTTGTGCAAGGAAGCCGGATTGGAAGCTCATCATTGGAAATGGACGATGAACCGCAGGGAACTGTTGGACAAGCATCCCGACTGGTATGCCGTGAACCGAAAAGGCGAGTCTTGTCACGACAAACCGGCCTACGTGGATTATTATCGCTTCTTATGTCCTAATCATCAAGGTGTGGCGGAATATCTGGCAGAAGACTATGTAAAAGAAGCCCATAAGCCATACGTGGACGGTGTTCACTTGGATTATGTCCGTATGCCGGATGTAGTTTTGCCTGTCAGCCTATGGAAAAACTATGGTATCGAGCAGAAAGAAGAGTTGCCGGAATATGACTATTGTTATTGTGATGTCTGCCGTGAGTTGTTTAAAGCCAAAACAGGGCAGGATCCGTTGGAGTTAAAGTATCCGATGGAAAACCAGAGTTGGATTAATTTCCGTCTGGATGCCATCACTCGTGTGGTGGATGCCATTACCAAAGCGGTGAAAGCCGATCATAAAACTATTTCTGCCGCAGTATTCCCGGGTCCGTCCATGGCTCGTAAAATGGTGCGTCAGGATTGGGGACAATGGACATTGGACGCTTACTTCCCAATGATTTATAATAAATTCTATTATGAAGGTCCTGAATGGATCGGGCGTTCGGTAAAGGAAAGCGTTGAAACGGTGAATGGTCGTGCCAAGATATATGCTGGACTGATGTTTGGTGACATTAAGGACAATTTTGAAGAGGCGCTGGATGAAGCATACAATAACGGGGCATCCGGTGTATCCTTCTTTGATGGTCCGGATGAAGAATATTTGCATAAATTCAAAGCTTATCTGGATAAAAGAGGGTTTGTGGTGAAATAACCCCGGACTGATAGATCCTTATATCAGAGAAATAAATCTCTTTTTAGCGGTCACTTTCGATTTTTATCGTAAGTGGCCGTTTTTGCGTTTTATCATTTGTCCTTTCGATAGGTGCGGAGAGAGAATTTATGTATTCTTCTTTTTTTTGCTTTATCTTGAAAATGAGCTTGTTATATTAATTAAGATGGGGTTCTCTTAGTAAGAGAACCCCATCTCGCTGCAAATGTAGCTATAATAATCCAAATACGAAAATCTTTTATTCGAAAATAAGGACTCAGATGACATTTGTTTGCAAATGATCCATTTCTTTCTCGTGTAAATATCTTATAGTTAGTAATATATATCTTTTGGGGTTCTCTTACTAAGAGAACCCCAAAAGATGTACATAAAAAGTAATGTTTTGATGGTAAGAAAAAATAGTATGGAGTTTGAAAATCAAGCTTTCCTTTCAAATCAAGACATAACGGGCGAAGCGCCTAAGTTACTGCTTTGCAGTTC
>BLLV01000237.1 GCA_011959205.1 Bacteroidaceae bacterium | reverse complement strand
CAAATGTGAAATATTCTGTTTTGGATAAGAAGATTGTCTTGACTACACAGACTGAGAATGTACAGACTGCGCAGCAGGCTACTTTTAAAGTAACCGGAAAAGTGGTGGACAATACGGGAGAAGGCGTGATAGGGGCTACTGTGTTGGAACAAGGGACAACAAACGGTACGGTGACTGATATGGATGGAAACTTTGAATTGTTGGTTTCTAACAAAGAAGTTACTTTGGAAATTTCTTATATTGGTTTTACCAAATCTTTAGTGAAAGTAAAATCAGGTGTGGCTGCACAGGTTGCCTTGAAAGAAGATACCGAAGTTCTTGATGAAGTTGTGGTTGTAGGTTATGGTACTCAGAAGAAAGCCAATCTGACTGGTGCCGTTTCTCAGGTTTCTATGGACAAGGTATTGGGCAACCGTCCGGTAGCCAATGTGGGTGCTGCCCTGCAAGGTGCTATTCCGGGTTTGGTAGTTACTCCCAAGGCCGCTCCGGGAGAGAATACCGGATTTAATATCCGTGGTACAACTTCTATCAATGGAGGGGGGCCATTGGTGCTGATTGACAACGTTCCAGGTGATGTGAATCTGTTGAATCCGGAAGATATTGAAAGCGTATCTGTATTGAAAGATGCTGCTTCGGCTGCTGTTTATGGTGCGCGAAGTGCGTTTGGGGTGGTATTGATTACTACAAAGAAAGCCAAGAAGGGTGAGAAGATGACTATCAACTATAACAACACTTTAGGGTGGACCACCTCTATTGGCCGTCCCGAGCAGGAAAGTATGGACACTTATTTTGATATGTGGCAGCATGCTTTTGGCGACACTCACTATATTCAGTCTATGGACATAGACCGCTGGCGTGAACTTTATCACCTATATCATAACGGACAATTGCAGGGTGTGGAACCCGGTGGCCGTTATATGGATGAAGGTGGCCGTCCTTACTTCTTAGGCAATACCGATCATACTGCGGCATCCTTAAGTACCGGTTTCCAACAGACTCATAATGTTTCGGCTTCCGGAGGTACGGAGAAGCTGACCTATCGTTTGAGCTTGGGCTATCTCAATAATAATGGTGTGCAGAAAGGAAGCAAAGACGCGTACGAACGCCTTAACGTATCGTCTTATGTGAGTGCCGACATTACTGATTGGCTGACTACTTCCCTTGACTTCCGCTATACGAAAGGAGATAGAGATATGCCTAATGCCGGTGGATGGAATTTCTTCGGTGTTAATTGCCCTAATTACTTCCCGACAGGCACCATGGTTGATGATGAAGGAAAGACACAATATTGGGATAACCCGGAGAATCTTCTTAAATTGGCTGCCGTGAACAATACTGTTACAAAGAATCCGCGTATTTATTCACGTACATCCATACATCCTATCGAAGGGCTTGAAATGATTCTGGAATATACTTACGATGGTAAAGAAGTGGCTTCGCATACCTATAATGGATATTATTCATTGATGCATCCGCAGAATACTTCTATTTCTGACCCTAAAACGTCTAACTTTGGCAATAACCGGACTTCGGTAGATTATAATTCTATCAATGCCTATGCCACTTACCGCAAATCATTTAAAGACCATAATCTCAAGATTATGGGTGGTTTCTCACAAGAAACATCCAGGACAGAAGAACTCAAGGTAAACCGTTTGGACATGATTGATCCGGATCTCCCCTCTATCACAGGAGGTGTGGGCGAAACTACTGCCAACGACTATTATGGAGAGTACATCATCCGTGGTGCTTACGGGCGTATCAATTACGACTACCAAGGTAAATACCTTTTGGAAGTGAATGGCCGTTATGACGGTTCTTCCCGTTTTCCCCGTAATAACCGCTACGGATTCTTTCCTTCGTTCTCACTGGGTTGGCAAGTGGGACGTGAAAAGTTCATGAAATGGACAGAAAACTGGTTGAATGAGTTTAAGCTCCGTGCTTCTTGGGGTGAAATCGGTAATCAGGTCCTTGGTGACAAACTTATCCACAACTATGCTTATATCGCCATGATGGATCCTGAAAAAGCGCAATGGATTATGAACGGAATGCGACCTATTACCTTGACTACTCCAGGTATGGTAAGTTCAAACTTCACATGGGAAGTGGCTAAAACAACTAACATCGGTGTGGATTTGTCATTGTTCAACAACCGTTTGCAGACTACCTTCGAGTGGTATCAACGTCGCACTGAAGGTATGTTGGCTCCGGGAGCTGATTTTTCTGCCGAAATCGGTGCAGCCGCTCCGAGAATGAATGCTGCCGACTTGCGTAACCGCGGTTGGGAATGGAGCATCAGTTGGAGAGAGCAAAAAGGAGACTGGCGTTATAACGCAAGTTTCAACATCTACGATTCTAAAACCATTATTGAAAAGTATGACAATGCTGCATATTCATTGCCCTCAAATGCGATGCCTTATTATGAAGGAATGACTTTAGGTGAGCGTTGGGGGTATGTGACAGACGGTTTCTATGAGATTGACGACTTTGTACCTTCCTCAGATGATGTGAAAGGTTGGCAAGACGGTGTGTGGACACTGAGAGAAGGCGTCACTTCTATTCAAGGAACAACGGTTCGTCCGGGTGACGTGAAGTTCAAGAACTTACGTGATGACGAGAACAGTGTGAACCGTATCGACCCGGGTACAAGTACAGTCGATAATCCCGGTGATCAAAAGATTATAGGTAACACTTCGGCTAGATTCCAATTTGGATCTTCATTGGGTTTCGGCTATAAAGGTTTCGACTTCTCTATGTTGCTGCAAGGTACGGGTAAACGGGACGTTTTGTTATTGGATCAGAGTATATATAAACCTTTTGGAGGTGTAAAACATGGTGCGTTGTATAAAGGACATAGTGATTATTGGAGGCCCAGTGACATAAATGCCAACACCGTAGAAGGATGGACTCCGGTAAACAATAATCCCAAGTATCCTCGCATCTATGACAACCAAGGAAACCAAGGCTCCAACTTCCGTGCACAGACTCATTTCCTGGAAAATGGAGCTTACCTGCGTGTGAAGAACATCACTGTAGGATACACTTTCCCTACAGCATGGGTCGCAAAGGTAGGACTGACCAAGGCTAAGGTTTACTTCTCTGGTGAAAACTTGTTTACTTTCAGCAGCTTGCCCACTGGGTTTGATCCCGAACGCTTGTCATGGTCATATCCTTTCTATCGCACGCTGTCATTTGGATTCAATTTAACACTTTAATAGCAACAGATTATGAAATTAGCAAAATATATATTTATGGCTTCATTGGGAATGGCTTCATTGTCGGCTTGTAACGATGTCTCAATGGATCGTTTTCCTATAGAGAAACCATCAGAAGAAACTGCTTTCAAAACCAGTTTGAACTTTAAGACTTATGCTTGGGGACTTTATGGTATTTTTACCAACAAAGATATCATGTTGCGTGGGTATAATATGACCGGGGCAAACACTTCTTATTGGGAGGGAGACCGTTTGGCAAATTATGTGCGTAACGGACGTAGCTTGCGTAGCATCGCTAATCCATACGCCAATCACGGAATCAATGCCAATAATACCAGTGGATATGTGTTTTCTTATATTCGCTCGGTAAATGTGATGCTTGACAATATAGATGGGAGCCAGATGGATGATAATGAAAAGGCTCATTGGCGTTCGGTGGGTTATTTTTTCCGTGCTTATAATTATGTGGAACTGATCATGCGTTATGGCGATGTACCTTGGATTGATCATGTGTTGACAGAAGAAGAAGGACGTAATGATATTCCTCAGCGTCGTCCGCGGGCAGAAGTGGCCGAATTGGTTTTGAATGATTTGCTCTATGCCAGCGAGAATATCAATACAGGAGCTTTTGCTAAGATAGATGCTGACGGAAACAATACCATCAATAAACATGTGGTGGATGCGCTTATTTCACGTTTTGGCTTGTGGGAAGGGACTTGGCAGAAATACCATAATGTAGAGGGTGGAAATCCTGAACTGTATCTGAATGCTTCTCTTAAAGCTTCCGAAGCGTTGATGAAAGCTTTTCCGAAGGTGGGAAACAACTACGATGCTTCTTTTAACACAGAAGATTTGAGTACGATTCCGGGTACTATTCTTTACAAGGAATTTGTATACGATGTGATCGCTCACAATACGATGCAGTACTTGCGTTCCGATGCTTCTGCCATGGAAGCCACCAAGCAATCTGTAAATATGTTTTTGATGCAGAACGGCAAGCCGGTTCATCACCCCGACAATATAGGCACTTATAGTGACAAAACCATGAACGATGAGTTTCGTAATCGTGACTATCGTCTCTATTTCAATATTGTTCCTCCTTATAAAGTTGCAATGGGTGCTACTGGTACCACTTGGAGATACTCTGCTGTTGAAGACTATGCGGAAGGTGGATGCTTTAATAATCCAAGTTGTAGAATGGATGGATCTCCCGAATCAGACCGTGAATATATTGACTTGATGGCGCAAATTTCGGCTCCTACCGGTAAGCAGCTTCCTGCGTCAAATTGGGCGGGAAATATCTTGCACTTGACTCCTCATTTCTTTGGTTATGAAAAGGGTGGAATGGGAACTATCGGCCCGATGCGTTGTGTTTCCGGCTATTTTTGTTGGAAAGAATACAATACTTGGGATAAAACCATTGCAGGTTCATTTCAGGTAGGTTCGGCAGATAAGCCTATTTTTAAGATTGAAGAAGTGTTGCTCAACTATGCGGAAGTGAAGTATGAATTGGGGGAATTCGATCAAAGCATTGCCGATAAAACAATCAACATGCTTCGTCCGCGTGTCAATGTAGCTAATATGAACGTGGCTGAAATAAATGACAGCTTTGATCCAGACCGTGATCCGTCAGTTGAACCGGTGCTTTGGGAAATCCGCCGCGAACGGTTTACTGAGTTGTTTGGCGAAGGTTTTGGATTCTATGACATCCGTCGTTGGAAAACTGCACCTTGGTGGATTAATCAAAAGCCGTTAGGTGTGTATATGCGTAGAACAGACCAAAGTGGTATGCCTGACAAATATATTTTTGTGGATGAACATGGTAATGTGAATTATGAGGAGGGATACATGGAATTAGAACCGACTCGCCCCGATGAACTGAGTGATAAGGGCTGGGATGATACTTTCTATCTTTACCCCATTCCCGCTAAACAATTTACTCTGAATCCTGGGTTGAAACAGAATCCGGGTTGGGAGAAATTCTAATCTTAAAAACAAGTAAAAGAGCCGTATCATTACTCAAAATAGGTACACCATCCACGCGAGTAAGTCCTAAAAAAGATAGCCGTCCTGATTTTTGGGCGGCTATCTTTTTTGTTTTGCTCTAACAATCAAGAAGCAGATTTCGTATAGGGGTGTTTGATTTTTAGTTTTAACATACCTACTTTATTATGTCATTTTTTGTGCTTTTTCTTTTAACGAAAAGTTTTTTGAAAAAATGTGCTTTTTTGTTTAGGAATGTATTGGTTTTGCTTGCCTTATAAGTAGAAGGACTTAAAAAGCTTGGAATGCATTTGGGAATATTTCAAGTTGGCGTCCAATGATTGTTGGAGATATGTTGACGAACAAATATGCATTACAACAAAAAACGCATATTGATATCTATTAATAACTTTAAATTGAATATACAATGAAAGAACTATCACCTTAAGTAGCAAAAAACATACAGGAAAATATTGGCGTATCTTCCCGTATGGAAAATCGGTTTTCAAATTAAAGCTTGTTTGGCGACAAGCTCAATCAACTAATTTTAAAACTTAAATCATTACAAAAGTATGAAAAATAATTGTAGTATCCAATTTTCGAGGATACCAAAT
>BLLV01000236.1 GCA_011959205.1 Bacteroidaceae bacterium | reverse complement strand
GCAAACTGACAGTGTAAATTTAACATACCCACAGGTTTTTCGGACTGACCCAAAATAACCTTTAATAGGATGATGTTATGAAAAAAAAATGCCTGTTTTGTTCGGCTATGCTGTTTGTGATGCCCGTTCTGGCGCAAAGTGTTCGTTTGAAAACTAAATCGACAGAGATTCTGGTTAATCAGAAAGGATATTTTTCTTCTGTACAAGTAGATAAGAAAGAAATTCTGGGATCGGGGGAGTATCCTTTGTTGACTATTGGTATGGGCCATCAATTGCTTGTTCCAGTGAACATGGTGTCTAATGACTCTATACTTCGGCTTCGTTTGTCTGATGGAGAAGAAGTAGTTTTACGGTATCGGCAAAGTGATGTCTGTATTACATTAGAGGTGAAAGATATTCCACAGCAATATGAAACTTTGATCTATGGTCCGTTAGGAGTAAACATTCATGAAGTGGTGGGAGATGTAGTCGGAGTTGCGCAAGGTCAGGGCGTGGCTTTCGGGTTTCAGGCACTTGATATTAAAACGAATGGCGGCATTCCCGAAGAGTATGGTGCATTGGTAACTCGCCATTATGGATATACGGGAAAGAAGGCACAACTGTCTGTCGCTAATATTGCTGATTATCGGTTGGCGGCTACTGATACCGGAGACGGTGCTGTTTTTCAGTTCTCTGTACGCAAGCGTGATAAAGAAGAATATCGTTCTGCCTTGCAATTTAAAAAGTCACTGGCATTGCCGGTAGAGGGTGAGGACGGTATGATAAAAGGCTCAAAGATAGCCATGTTTGGATGCAGGCAGGAAGATGCCTTGGCCCGTATTGGTGAAATCGAGTTGGAACAAGGTCTTCCTCATCCTCTGTTTAATGGAGAGTGGGGGAAAACTTCCAGAGCGGCCATGAAATCTTATTTGATTTCTGATTTTTCAGAAAACAATTTGGATATGGTACTGGATAAGGCTGAGATGGCGGGCTTTAAGTATATTTATCATAGCGGTCCTTTTAGTGACTGGGGACACTTCAACTGGAATTCTTCTTTTACCCGGGATGGTGATGAGGGCGTGAAACGTATGGTGGATAAAGCTAAGGCAAAAGATATAAATATGGGGGTACATACTCTCAGTAATTTTATAACGACCAATGATTCGTATGTGACACCGGTTCCTTCCAAACATTTGCAGAAGCAGGGAGTGTTGACTTTAAAAGAAGATATCACCGAAAGCCAGACGGATATCCGGATTCAGAAAAACGATTTGTTTGAAATTCCTCTTTCATTGAATACTCTTCAGATAGACGATGAACTTATTATATATAATAAGGTAGAAAAAGAAGCGGACTTCTTTTTATTGAAGGAATGCAAAAGGGGGGCTTTCAAGACAAAAGCTTCCAGCCATTCTTCAAAAACTCCTTTATTTAAATTATCGGATCATGCCTATAAGGTGTTTTTTCCGGATTTAGCTTTACAAGATACATTAGCAGACCGGATTGCCGGTTTGATGAATAAGACCGGTTTAAGTCAGATTTCTTTTGATGGATTGGAAGGATGTTCCTATACCGGGCATGACGAATACGCTACCTCCCGTTTTGTGACCCGTTGTTATACTCAGTTTGATCATAATGTAATAAATGACGCTAGTCGTCTGAATCATAATTTGTGGCATATTCATACAAGAATGAATTGGGGTGAGCCCTGGGGAGAAGCTATGCGTACGGGGCAAGTAGCCAATAGAATTAAAAACCAAGATTTTTTTCAAAGGAATCTTTTTCCGCGTATGCTTGGGTGGTTTCTTATCCGATTGGCCGACCGCAAATTCGAATGCTCTACTTTGGAGGATGTGGAGTGGGCTTTATCCGAAGCGGCAGGTTTTGATGCCGGTTATGCAATGACCATCAACACCGCTACTTTAAACCGGCATGGGCAGATAGATCAATTGTTGCAGGCTATCAAGCATTGGGACAGATTACGGGAAGCGCAGGCTTTTACTGAGGAACAGAAGCAGCGTTTGAAAGATCCGCAGACTGAATGGCATTTGCAGGCTGTGGATGAGAGAAATTATCAGCTCTATCCTTTGTTTGTATCCAAACGCTATCATTGTAATTTGGCTGAGCTTCAACCTGGTCAACCGGGAGGGGCTGACTGGGTTTGGGAGAATAAGTATTCCGGCCCATGTAAAATCCAATTAAGACTGGAAGGAGAAGGTTCCGTTTCTAACCTATCGTTTACTGCTTCGGGCGGTACAATTAAATTTCCATGCAAGTTGGAGAGTGAGCAATACCTGTTCTATGATTTTGATGGGAAGGCTACCATAACTGATAAAAATTATAATGTAATAAAAGTAGTTAATGTAGAAGGAAAACTTCATCTTCCCGAAGCTTCTTCTCCGGTATCCTTTTCTTGTGAACCCGGAGTGGGAGAGGCTCCTGAAGTCGTTATACGGTATATAACTCGCGGGAATCCCGAAAAGATTTCTCTATGAAAATATATTTTTGAAAATAAATGCATTTTTGTTTAGGAATGTATTTTTCCCGCTTGCCATATAAGTAGAAGGACTTAAAAATATACGTATGGAGTATAATGAAAAGAATATGGAGTTACTGCTTCCTCGTTATTGTGAAGGCATTGCGACGGTAGAAGAACAGCGGTTGGTAAAAGATTGGATGAAGGAGTCTGAAGAAAATCGTCGGATAGTAAAGCAGATGGAAATGCTTTATTTGGCGGCCGATACCGTTCATGTGATTAATAAGGTAAATACAGAAAAGGCTTTAGTTAAGGTAAAAGGTAAAAAGACTGAGAGAAGGAAAGTGGCTTGGTGGGAGTGGGCACAGCGTGTTGCCGCCGTGTTATTTCTCCCACTGCTTGCTACTTTTTTGGTAGAACATTATGGTGGAAAGGATGCGGATGTGCAAATGCTGGAAGCCAGGACGAACCCGGGAATGACAACTTCGGTAGTGTTGCCCGATAGTACGGTGGTTTTTTTGAATTCAGAATCCTCTTTGCGATATCCGTCTTCTTTTAAGAATAGCAAGGAGAGAAAAGTTGAGTTGAAAGGGGAAGGCTATTTTGAAGTAACTAAAGATGCGGAAAAACATTTTATTGTGTCTACAGTTCACCGTTCGCAGGTAGAGGTGTTGGGAACCAGTTTTAATGTAGAGGCTTACGAAGAGTCTCCTGAGGTATCTACCACTTTAATTGAAGGTAAAGTCAGTTTCAGTTTCCAAGAAGGTGGCCGGAAAAAACAGGTTGCGTTAACCCCCGGTCAGAAAGTGGTGTATGATTCAAAAAAAAGTACAACACGTTTATTTGAAACTTCCGGTGAAACGGAAACTTCATGGAAAGACGGCAAGATTATTTTTGATAATACTTCTTTGAAGGATGCTTTACGTATTTTAGAAAAGCGATATAATGTGGTGTTCATTCAGAAAGATCCTGCACGGAAGGCTGCTTTTACCGGTACTTTTACCAGCCAGCGTTTGGAGCGTATTCTGGAATACTTTAAATTATCTTCCAATATACACTGGAAATACGTAGACGGCAAGGATGCCTCGCAAAAAAAGACCCATATAGAGATTTATTAATAAAATAATCTTAAAATGAATATAATATGAAAGAACTATCACCTTAAGTAACAAAAAACATACGGGAAAATATTGGCGTATCTTCCCGTATGGAAAATCGGTCTTTAAATTAAAGCTTGTTTGGCGACAAGCTCAATCAACTAATTTTAAAACTTAAGTCATTACAAAAGTATGAAAAATAATTGTAGTATCCAATTTTCGAGGATACCAAAT
>BLLV01000235.1 GCA_011959205.1 Bacteroidaceae bacterium | reverse complement strand
TGGAAAGCGGCGGGAAGCGGGAGGATGAACTGGAGGTGGTGATGACGCACGACCGACTGATGGAAGCCATCCGGAACCGGGAGGAAGCAGAAGAGGGAAAAGAACCACAAGCCGCTTTGAAATCTTATCCCGACCGGCGGAGTAGCCTGTGGGGGCTGAAGCGTGGAAACAAGATAACAGTGCCCCCCCGTTATCTGCAAGTCTTTGATATTCAAGGGGACCGTGCGGCAGTCCGTTTAAAAGACGGACAGGCAAGAGTGGTGAGTGCTTCCGGAGAGCCGGAAGTGATACTGGGGTATTGCCGGAAATTGAAGTTTCTGAAAGAGGAACTGCTGGCTGTTACGGATAATGCCGGCACGGTTTCCTACATGGACATGAAAACAGGCCGCACTTACCGGGAGAAGCCGGTGGCGTTTTCCTACGGCGGTGTGGAATTGCTGAGGGTGGGGGAGACTTTCCATAGCCGTACAAAAAAAGCATACGCTTCCATGAGCGGACTGCATAAAGACAGCATCTGCTTTTATGAATATTACTTGAAGATACCGGATTATCGTGTACCGAAGTCCTGCAAGCTGGTGGATTCCGTATGGTCCACGGTGTTCGATGTGTTTGCTTGCTTGTTGGAAGGAGATGACGAGGAAGTTTATTGGTGCTGCGGCCGTCTGGCCGACCGGAGCATCGTGGTAATGGACGGGGCCGGAAGGTATTATCATGTGGAAAAAGGAAAGGGGAAGCGGTGCATTGCCGCTAACTTTCCCGGACCCAGTGAGCAGGATTTTGACACGGCTGTAAAGAAGCTGATAGAGGAAGCCGGACAGCGGGCGGAGGAAACGGGCCGGCAGAAGAGAAGGAACGAGGAAGCGAAAAGGCGGAAGAGGCTGGAGGAGATAAGAGATGCCCTTCCTTACCGTATGGGAATGAAATGGGGCCTGAAACTGGGAAAACGTATTATCGTTCCTCCCAAATACAGAAAGATTCTTCCTCCTGTGGGTGTTTATTGTGCTTTTGAAGAGAGCGCCTGCCAGTGGGGGGTGATGGCACTGGACGGGAAAGTGATGGTGGAAGCCCGCTACCAGGAGGTGGATATAGAGAACAACGGTACGGTACACCTGACCATCATTCCCGGCAAAGTGAAGACCGTCAAACTGTAAGCGTTTGCGTCATTTGTGTTCTGAAAAAAAGTGAGCATCAGCCTGAGTTTGCACATACATTCAGGAAGGTTGCTATTATTACAGAATTTTTTCCATAATAAGCACCAATTCTTTCTTTTTTCACATTTTTTTTCTGTACTTTTGCGCTCAAATTTAAAAACCATTTTTTATAACCCAATATGGCAAATGTGATTAAATTACACAAAGGCTTGAACATCAACCTGAAAGGAAAACCCGCTCAGGAGTTCTTTGACGTGAAGCAGCCGGACATCTATGCGATAGTGCCCGATGATTTTCATGGCGTGACTCCTAAAGTCGTGGTCAAGGAGCAGGAATATGTGATGGCCGGGGGAACATTGTTTGTTGACAAGAACCACCCCGAAGTGAAGTTCGTATCTCCGGTAAGCGGTGTCGTTACCAGCGTAGAGAGAGGCGAACGTCGTAAAGTCCTAAGCATCTCCGTTGCAGCTGCAAAGGAGCAGGACTACAAAGAGTTTGGAAAGAAAGATGTTTCGGTTCTGACAGGCGAGCAGGTAAAAGCCGCCCTGCTGGATGCCGGACTTTTTTCATTCATCATCCAGCGCCCGTACATCGTGGTGGCTGACCCGAATGCCAAGCCGAAAGGCATCTTCGTTTCTGCATTTGACACGAACCCATTGGCTGCCGATTTCGAATTTGTGCTGAAAGGCCAGGAAAAAGACTTCCAGACAGGTTTGGATGCATTGGCCAAGATGGCAAAGACGTATTTGAATATCAGCGTGGAGCAAAAAAGCCCTGCACTGACCAATGCCAAGAATGTGACTGTAACTGCCTTCGACGGCCCTAACCCCGCCGGAAACGTAGGCGTTCAGATCAACCACATCAGTCCTATCAACAAAGGCGAAACTGTTTGGACGCTCCGCGCGGAAGAAGTGATCTTCATCGGACGCTTGTTCAACACAGGCCGCGTAGACCTTACCCGTACTGTCGCTCTGACCGGTTCGGAAGTAAAGAAACCGGCTTATTGCAAACTGAAAGTAGGAGCCCTGCTGACAGATATCTTTGCAGGACGTGTGAACGGAGGTAAAAACTTACGTTACATTAACGGCAACGTGCTGACCGGAACTTTGGTGAAGCCCAACGGATTCCTGGGCGCGCACGCTACAAGCCTTACTGTGATTCCCGAAGGGGATGACCGACACGAATTCTTGGGATTCATCATGCCGCGTACGGATCAGTACAGTGCCAACCGCAGTTATTTCAGCTGGTTGTGCGGTAACAAGGAATACACACTGGATGCCCGTATCAAAGGTGGCGAACGCCACATGATCATGTCCGGCGAGTATGACAAAGTATTCCCGATGAGCATTTTCCCCGAATATTTAATTAAAGCTATCATTGCCGGCGATATCGACCGCATGGAAGCACTGGGTATTTACGAAGTGGCTCCCGAAGACTTCGCTGTATGCGAGTTCGTTGACTCTTCCAAACTGGAATTGCAGCGCATCGTACGTCAGGGTCTGGACATGCTTCGCAAGGAAATGTGCTAAATAATTAAAAACTAAGAATTAAAAGTTAATGAAAGCGTTAAGAAATTATCTCGACAAGATAAAGCCAAACTTTGAAGAGGGCGGCAAACTCCACGCGTTTCGTTCGGTGTTCGACGGTTTCGAAACATTCTTGTTCGTTCCCAACAGCACTTCGAAAACAGGAGTTCACATTCATGATGCGATTGACAGCAAGCGTATCATGTCAATGGTGGTTATTGCGTTGGTACCGGCCCTGTTGTTCGGTATGTACAACGTAGGTTACCAGCACTTTCTGGCAGTAGGCCAGGAGGCAGGTTTCTTTGAAAAGTTTATTTATGGTTTCCTGGCTGTTCTGCCTAAGATTATCGTATCATACGTAGTAGGTCTGGGAATCGAATTTGTGGTGGCACAATGGAAGAACGAAGAAATTCAGGAAGGCTTCCTGGTATCCGGTCTGTTGATCCCGATGATCGTTCCGGTGGAATGTCCGTTGTGGATTCTGGCTGTCGCTACTGCATTCTCTGTAATCTTCGCTAAGGAAGTATTCGGCGGTACGGGTATGAATATCTTCAACCCTGCATTGATTACCCGTGCTTTCTTGTTCTTCGCCTATCCAGCCAAAATGTCCGGTGACGCCGTATGGGTAAGCACTGACAGCATTTTCGGTATCGGTGGCGGACAGGTAGTGGACGGTTTTACCGGCGCTACGATGCTGGGACAGGCTGCTACAGCCGCTCCGGGTGCAAGCGAACTGATTAATGTGAACGGTACTCCCGCTACCATGTGGGATATGGTTGTAGGTTTGATTCCGGGTTCTATCGGTGAAACCAGCGTTATTGCTATCGCACTGGGTGCCATCATCCTGTTGTGGACAGGCGTGGCAAGTTGGAAGACGATGTTTTCTGTCTTTGCCGGTGGTATCGTGATGGGATTGATCTTCAATGTATTCGGTTCTACAGATAACATGATGGCTCAGTTGCCTTGGTACGAACATATCGTATTGGGCGGTTTCTGCTTCGGTGCCGTGTTCATGGCTACCGACCCTGTGACTTCCGCACGTACGGAAAAGGGTAAGTTCATCTATGGCTTCCTGATCGGTGTGATGGCTATCGTTATCCGTGTGTTGAATCCGGGTTATCCCGAAGGTATGATGCTTGCCATCCTGCTGATGAACATCTTCGCTCCGCTGATTGACTACTGTATCGTACAGAAGAACATCACAGCCCGCGAAAACAGATTAAAATCAACTAACAACTAAAATATCGGACATTATGAATACTAATAGCAATAGTTATACTATCATCTATGCTTCGATAATGGTTGTTATCGTAGCATTCCTGTTGGCATTCGTGTCTTCTTCTCTGAAAGAGAAACAGTACCAGAATGTAGAACAGGACACAAAGAAACAAATTCTGGCGGCTTTGAACGTTTATGACGTGAAAGACGTGAATGCGGAATATGATAAATATGTGAAAGAAGACGATTTGATGCAGACAGACGGCTCTTTGGTAAAGAACGAGGCTGCTTTCCAGACTTCTTATAAAGGTGAAATCGCCAACGGACGTCTTCATGTATTCGTTTGCGACGTGGATGGCCAAACCAAATATGTGCTCCCTATTTATGGGGCCGGACTTTGGGGACCTATCTGGGGATATATCGCATTGAATGATGACAAAGACACTGTATATGGCGTTTACTTCTCACATGCGGGTGAAACTCCGGGTCTGGGTGCCGAAATCACCACTGCCAAGTTCCAGGATCAGTTCTTGGGTAAACGGATAATGGAAAACGGTGCTGTAGCTTTGGGCGTTGAGAAACACGGCAAGGTGGCAAAACCTGATTATCAGGTGGACGGTATCTCAGGTGGTACGATCACTTCCAAGGGTGTAGATGCGATGATTAAGGATTGCCTGAGCATGTACAATTCATTTTTAACTAATAAATAAGAGGAGGAAAAATAGAATATGAGCGCATTATTTTCTAAAAAGAATAGAGAAGTTCTTTTAACTCCGCTGGGTTTGAACAACCCTGTCACCGTACAGGTGCTCGGTATCTGTTCTGCACTGGCTGTAACGGCTCAGTTGGAACCGGCTATCGTGATGGGTCTTTCTGTAACCATTATTACAGCCTTCTCGAATTTCGTTATCTCATTGTTGCGTAACACCATTCCCAACCGTATCCGTATCATTGTGCAGTTGGTGGTGGTAGCTACATTGGTAACTATCGTTAGTGAAATTTTGAAAGCATTTGCATACGATGTAAGTGTGCAGCTTTCTGTGTATATCGGTTTGATTATTACAAACTGTATCCTGATGGGACGTTTGGAAGCGTTCGCAATGATGAACGGTCCTTGGGAATCATTTTTGGATGGTATTGGTAACGGACTGGGCTATGCTAAGATTCTGGTTATTGTAGCATTCTTCCGCGAATTGCTGGGTTCGGGTTCATTGTTTGGTTGCCAGATTATCCCTCAGTCGTTCTATGACTTGGGCTATTTGAACAACGGTTTGATGTTGATGCCTCCTATGGCATTGATCATCTGTGCTTGTATCATTTGGTACCAACGTGCAAAACACAAAGAATTGCAGGAAAGTAATAATTAATCCCCGTTATAAAACGAAAAAAATATGGAATATTTAAGTTTGTTTGTAAAGTCCATTTTTGTGGACAATATGATTTTCGCATACTTTCTGGGGATGTGTTCTTACCTGGCAGTATCGAAAAACGTAAAGACAGCCGTAGGTTTGGGTATCGCCGTTACTTTTGTATTGATTGTGACCCTGCCGGTGAACTACTTGCTGGAAAATTATGTATTGAAAGCTAACGCATTGGTAGAAGGCGTGGATTTGAGCTTCCTGAGTTTTATCCTCTTTATCGCAGTTATTGCCGCCATTGTTCAGTTGGTGGAAATGATTGTAGAACGTTTCAGCCCTTCACTTTACGCATCACTGGGTATTTTCCTTCCGCTGATTGCTGTAAACTGTGCCATCATGGGTGCTTCATTGTTTATGCAGCAACGTCACTTCCTTAACATCGGTGAAGCAACCACTTACGCTTTGGGTTCAGGTATCGGTTGGTTGCTGGCTATCGTTGGTTTGGCAGCTATTCGTGAAAAATTGGCATACTCTGATGTCCCCGCACCTTTAAAGGGCCTGGGTATTACCTTTATCACAGTAGGCTTGATGGCAATGGCATTTATGTGTTTCTCTGGTTTGAAAATCTAAAAAGAAAGGAATAAGACAATGGATATGAATTTGATATTAGCTAGCATTGGAGTATTCCTGGGAATTATCCTTTTGCTTGTTGTTGTTTTGCTGGTTGCTAAGGGGTATTTGACTCCAAGCGGCAATGTGAAACTAACTATCAATGGAGAGAAAGAGCTGGAAGTAGAGCAGGGGTCGACTTTGCTGAACACACTGTCTGTTAATGGCATTTACCTGTCATCGGCTTGTGGCGGTAAGGGTTCTTGCGGTCAATGTAAATGTCAGGTTGTAGAAGGAGGCGGCGAAATCCTTCCTTCTGAAAAGGGACATTTCAGTCGTAAACAGCAACAAGACCACTGGCGTTTGGGCTGTCAGGTGAAAGTGAAAGGTGACTTGGGCATCAAGATTGATGAGTCTGTAATGGGTGTCAAGGAATGGGAATGCGAAGTTATCAGCAACAAGAACGTTGCCACTTTCATCAAAGAGTTTATTGTGGCTTTGCCTAAGGGTGAACACATGGACTTCGTTCCAGGTTCATACGCTCAGATTAAGATTCCTAAATTTGAAATGGATTATAACAAGGATATCGATAAAGACCTTATCGGATCGGAATATCTGCCCGCATGGGAAAAATTCGGTCTGTTCGGCTTGAAATGTAAGAATACGGAAGATACCATCCGTGCTTACTCTATGGCCAACTATCCTGCTGAGGGCGACCGTATCATGCTGACAGTGCGTATCGCTACTCCTCCGTTCAAACCGAAAGATCAGGGTCCCGGCTTTATGGATGTGAATCCGGGTATCGCTTCCTCTTACATTTTCACGCTGAAACCGGGTGACAAGGTGACGATGAGCGGTCCTTACGGAGACTTCCACCCGATCTTCGATTCTAAAAAGGAAATGATCTGGGTAGGTGGTGGTGCCGGTATGGCTCCGTTGCGTGCGCAGATTATGCACATGACCAAGACACTGCACACTACCGACCGTGAACTGCATTATTTCTACGGTGCGCGTGCGCTGAACGAAGTGTTCTATCTGCCGGACTTCCAGCAGTTGGAAAAAGACTTCCCGAACTTCCATTTCCATTTGGCTTTGGACCGTCCCGATCCCGCTGCCGATGCAGCAGGCGTGAAGTACACCGCAGGTTTCGTTCACAATGTGATGTATGAAACTTATCTGAAGGATCACGAAGCTCCCGAAGATATTGAATACTACATGTGTGGTCCCGGCCCGATGTCTAATGCAGTTGTTAAGATGCTGGATAGCCTGGGTGTTGAGCCTGCTTCTATCATGTATGACAACTTCGGAGGATAATATCAGGATCTCCTTTTATTAATAATAAGAAAAAGCCCGGTAAAAGTGAACTTTTATCGGGCTTTTTCTTTACTTTTGTATAAAACGAAAATAAATATGATAGAGAACATACTAGCCAATTTGAAAATTGAGCGACTGAACCCGATGCAAGAGGCATCCATTGATGCTTGGAAAGAGGGAAAAGACTTAATATTATTGTCTCCTACGGGATCTGGTAAGACTTTAGCTTATCTGTTGCCTTTGGTGCAGGGCTTGAAGCCTGATATAACAGGCGTACAAGCTATAGTGCTGGTTCCTTCCCGAGAACTGGCTTTACAAATAGATCAGGTATTCAAATCCATGAATACATCATTCAAGGCCGTAAGTTGCTATGGCGGACGACCTGCCATGGAAGAGCACCGTACCATCAAAGGGGTGCAACCATCAGTCATCATTGGTACGCCGGGGCGTATGAATGACCATCTTTCCAAACAGAATTTTGATGCAGACACGGTTTCCATTTTGATAATAGATGAATTTGATAAATGTCTGGAGTTCGGTTTTCAGGAAGAGATGGCAACCGTCATAGGACAATTGCCCAGCCTGCAACGACGCTTCCTGCTGTCGGCGACCGATGCGGAAGAGATTCCGCAGTTTACTGGGCTGAATAAGACCATTAAATTGAATTTTTTAAATCCGGAAGAGCAACTTACTCACCGTCTGCATTTATATAAAGTGCTGTCTCCCGAGAAGGACAAACTTGGAACCTTATATAAACTACTTTGTACTTTGGGAAGCCAATCGACATTGGTTTTCTGTAATCACCGTGAAAGTGTGGAACGGGTAGGGAAGTATCTTCAATCCAAGAAGTTCCAATGCGGCATCTTTCATGGCGGCATGGAACAGGACGACCGTGAGCGCTCCCTCTATAAATTCCGCAACGGAAGTTGCCATGTACTTGTTTCTACCGACCTGGCTGCGCGCGGACTGGATATCCCTGAAATAGAGAACGTGGTGCATTATCATCTGCCAGCCAATGAAGACGGATATATTCACCGCAACGGACGTACCGCCCGCTGGGAGGCCGAAGGAAACTCATACGTCATCCTTCATGCCGAAGAAACAATGCCCGGCTATATAACCGGTGAGCCGGAAGAGTTCATGTTGCCCGAAGTGACACCCCAACCGTCTTTGCCCGAATATGTAACATTATATATAGGAAAAGGCAAAAAAGATAAAATCAATAAGATAGATATTGTGGGATTTCTCTTTAAAAAAGGAAACTTGAATAAAGACGAAATAGGACGAATTGATGTAAAAGACCACTATTCTTTTGCAGCCGTGTCGCGCAAAAAGATAAAACAAACTTTGAATTTAATACGAAACGAGAAGATAAAGGGCATTAAAACACTTATCGAAGAAGCTAAATAATGACAAATTGTCAATTCTTGAAATAAAAAGATAAAAGAATAATTCAAAAAGATATTTTTTTTATGCTTTAAATCATTGTTTACTAGGGTTGCATTTACAAAATGAAAGCATAAAAAATCAGATTAAACTAATTTGAAAGAAAATTATGCAGAAAATCGTAAATTTATTAGTGTTTTTTTTGGAAAACTGAAAATAATGTGTAATTTCGCCCAATGTAAGACATAAACAAATTGTATAACCAAAACAAACTTCAAATGAAAAAGCATAATTTCAATGCGGGACCATCTATCTTGCCTCGCGAGGTAATTGAGAAAACAGCACAAGCCGTTCTTGATTTTAATGGGTCAGGTCTTTCCATCATGGAAATCAGTCACCGTGCTAAAGATTTTCAGCCTGTAGTAGACGAAGCCGTTGCTTTGTTTAAGGAGCTATTGAACATCCCGGAAGGGTACTCGGTACTGTTCTTGGGGGGTGGAGCCAGCTTGGAATTCTGCATGATACCTTTCAACTTCCTCGAAAAGAAGGCCGCCTATCTGAACACAGGTGTTTGGGCAAAGAAAGCAATGAAAGAAGCCAAGGCTTTCGGTGAAGTGGTAGAAGTAGCATCTTCCGCAGAAGCCACCTATACCTATATTCCCAAAGATTATACGGTTCCTGCTGATGCTGATTATTTCCACATCACAACTAATAACACAATCTATGGAACAGAACTTCATGAAGATCTGGATGCTCCGGTTCCTGTGATTGCTGATATGTCATCTGATATTTTCTCTCGTCCTGTCGACGTTTCTAAATATATTTGTATCTATGGTGGTGCGCAGAAGAATTTGGCTCCAGCCGGTGTTACTTTCGTGATTGTAAAGAACGATGCGCTGGGCAAGGTATCACGCTATATTCCTACTATGCTGAATTATCAGACTCACATTGACGGCGGCTCTATGTTCAACACACCTCCTGTACTTCCTATTTATGCTGCCTTGCAGACTTTACGCTGGATAAAAGCAAACGGGGGTGTAGCAGAAATGCAGAAACGTGCAAAAGAGAAGGCAGACATGCTGTATGCTGAAATAGACCGTAACAAAATGTTCCGTGGCACAGTAACGGATAAAGCCGACCGCTCTTATATGAACATTTGCTTTGTGATGAATGACGAATACAAAGAGCTGGAAGCCGACTTCATGAAATTTGCCACAGAAAAAGGTATGGTGGGCATTAAGGGACACCGTTCTGTAGGTGGTTTCCGCGCATCTTGCTACAACGCCATGCCGAAGGAAAGCGTTCAGGCTTTGATTGACTGCATGCAGGAATTTGAGAAACTTCATTAACTAATTATGTTCACCACAGATTATACGAATTACACAGATAGGAACAATAAATGGAATCTGTGATAATCCGTGCTAATCTGTGGTGAATCTTTTTAATACAATAAGATCATGAAAGTATTAGTAGCAACAGACAAGCCGTTTGCAAAAGTTGCAGTAGACGGTATCCGTAAAGAAATAGAAGCAGCAGGTTATGAACTCGTATTGCTGGAAAAATATGGTGAAAAAGCTAAATTACTGGAAGCTGTAAAGGACGTTAACGCAATCATTATCCGTAGTGATATTATTGATGCCGAAGTATTGGATGCGGCAAAAGAACTGAAAATAGTAGTACGTGCAGGAGCAGGTTATGATAATGTGGATTTGGCAGCTGCTACGGCACACAATGTATGTGTTATGAATACTCCGGGACAGAACTCCAATGCAGTAGCCGAACTGGCTTTTGGCATGATGGTGATGGCTGTCCGCAATTTCTACAATGGAACTTCGGGTACTGAACTGATGGGCAAGAAACTAGGTATCCATGCATACGGTAATGTAGGTCGTAATGTGGCTCGTATCGCCAAAGGCTTTGGCATGGATATTTATGCTTTTGACGCTTTCTGCCCGAAAGAAGTTATTGAAAAAGATGGTGTGAAAGCTGTTTCTTCTGCTGAAGAACTGTATGCTGCTTGTAATATAGTATCCCTTCATATTCCTGCTACGGCTGAAACTAAAAATTCCATCAACTATGAATTGGTTAACAAAATGCCTAAAGGCGGAGTATTGGTGAATACTGCCCGTAAGGAAGTAATCAATGAAGCGGAATTGATCAAGCTGATGGAAGACCGTGCCGATTTAAAGTATGTTACTGATATCATGCCGATTGCTAATGCTGAGTTCTCTGAAAAATTTGCCGGTCGCTATTTCTCTACACCGAAAAAGATGGGGGCCCAGACGGCTGAAGCAAATATCAACGCAGGTATTGCTGCTGCCAGACAAATTGTAAGCTTCCTGAAAGATGGTTGTGAAAAATTCAGAGTAAATAAGTAAAATCTAATACCTTCATTTTATGGCAATAATAAAACCCTTCAAAGGCATCCGCCCTCCGAAAGAATTGGTAGAACAAGTAGCTTCACGCCCATACGATGTACTGAATTCTGAAGAAGCACGTGAGGAAGCGAAAGGTAATGAGAAGTCACTTTATCATATTATTAAACCGGAAATTGATTTCCCTGCTGGAACAGATGAACATGATCCTAAAGTATATGAGAAGGCTGCCGAAAATTTCCAAATGTTTCAGGACAAGGGCTGGTTGGTGCAAGACGGAAAAGAAAATTATTACGTATATGCACAAACCATGAATGGCAAGACCCAATATGGGCTGGTGGTAGGAGCGTATGTTCCCGATTATATGAACGGGATCATCAAAAAACATGAACTGACCCGGCGTGATAAGGAGGAAGACCGCATGAAACATGTCCGTGTAAATAATGCCAATATAGAACCGGTGTTTTTTGCTTACCCGGATAATGCGGAATTGGATGCTATCGTTAAGAAATATACGTCACAACAGCCGGAATATGATTTTATCGCTCCGGGTGACGGTTTCGGACATTCATTCTGGGTGATCGACAAAGAAGAAGATATAACAGCTATCACCAAAACTTTCGAAACCATACCGGCTCTTTATATTGCCGATGGTCATCATCGCTCGGCTGCCGCCGCTTTGGTAGGCGCCGAAAAAGCGCAGCAAAATGCAAACCATCAGGGAGATGAGGAGTACAATTACTTTATGGCTGTATGTTTCCCAGCCAACCAACTGACTATTATTGATTACAACCGTGTTGTAAAAGACTTGAACGGGCTGTCTCCGGAAGAATTCCTGACCGCTGTCAGCAAAAATTTTGTGGTAGTAGAGAAAGGTACTGAGGTCTATAAACCGCAGGCTCTTCACAATTTCTCTCTCTACCTGGACGGTAAATGGTACAGCTTGACAGCAAAACCGGGCACATACGATGACAATAATCCTATCGGAGTATTGGACGTGACTATTTCTTCCAACTTGATATTGGATGAAATTTTGGGAATCAAGGATCTTCGTTCCGACAAACGGATTGACTTTGTAGGTGGTATCCGTGGCTTGGAGGAATTAAAGAAGCGTGTGGACAGTGGTGAGATGAAGGTGGCTTTGGCTCTTTATCCTGTTTCCATGAAACAATTAATGGATATTGCCGATACCGGTAATATTATGCCGCCCAAAACAACTTGGTTTGAGCCGAAGCTTCGTTCGGGATTGATTATTCATAAATTGAGTTGATAAAAACATTATACCATTGGCAGGGCAGACTGAATCCCATAACCGTCCAGTTATGGGATTCAATTTTGCCTTATGGTTAACTTTTGAACCTATAACGGCCCCAAAATTCTTTTTTTATTTGTATTATAATCTATTAAATAGATATCAGATTGAAAGAATAAAGCACTTTTTCTTTGTTTATTGCTGACAAATATCTAATTTCGCGCCGCTTTTAAAGCGAGTAACGAAAACGATGACTAACAACAAGACTAAAGGATTTCTCCTTGGGGCAATCGCAGCAGCCAGCTACGGCATGAACCCACTGTTCACCCTTCCTCTTTATAGTGCAGGAATAAGCGTAGACTCGGTATTATTTTATCGCTATGCACTGGCTATAGTTGTACTAGGTGCCATGATGAAAATACAGAAACAATCTTTTGCCATCAAGAAAGCGGATGTGCTGCCGCTTTGCATCATGGGACTGCTGTTCTCATTCTCTTCCTTGTTTCTCTTTATGAGTTATAACTACATGGATGCCGGTATCGCATCTACCATATTGTTTGTCTACCCGGTATTGGTAGCTATTATTATGGCTGTAGTATTTAAAGAAAAAGTATCACCGGTCACTATGTTTTCCATAGCGCTGGCCTTTGTGGGCATTTCTTTGCTTTGTAAAAGTCCGGGAGGACAAACACTCAGTCTGGTCGGGATTACTTTTGTCTTTTTATCATCCTTGGCATACGCTATCTATATAGTAGGGGTAAACCGTTCTTCCTTGAAGGATATGCCTATAGCCAAGCTTACTTTCTATGTCCTGCTTTTCGGTCTGTCTATTTATGTGGTACGATTGAAGCTCTGTACCGGGTTGCAGCTTATCCCTACACCCTTGTTATGGGTGAACGCTATTTCACTGGCTGTTTTTCCTACTGTTATTTCGTTGGTGACCATGACAAAGGCCATACATTACATTGGTTCCACACCAACAGCTATTCTAGGTGCTTTGGAGCCTGTTACAGCTTTATTCTTCGGAGTACTAATTTTTGGAGAGCAGCTGACTCCGCGCATTATTCTGGGCATTTTGATGGTGATTACTGCCGTAACTCTGATTATAGGAGGAAAAACATTGCTGAAAAAAAGCAAGATTCGGTTAAGGCATACTGGCAAATAAGATCGGATTTTGTATCTTTGCCCTTGCAATTATAAATTTTCCACTATGAAAAAACAACTGATGCAATGGGCAGGAGTGGGAATGTGGATGGTATTTGGTCTGTCCGCATGTTCCCCTACAAAAACAGAAATCGGAAATCTGAACGTCATTCCGCAGCCCCAAGAAGTAAGTCAAGACATTCAAGCTAACCCTTTTGTTATTAATCCGCAAACCGGTATTGTCTATCCGGAGGGCAATGAGAAGTTGCAACGGACAGCCGAATTTTTAGCTTCCTATATTAAAGAGGCAACGGGAATTACCGTCCGGACAACAACTGAAGCTGCAAAGAAGAATTTCATAATCTTGGCGGTTGACAGTTCCATTATCAACAAAGAGGGGTATCAGCTGGAGGTAACTTCTAAAAACATTCATTTGAAAGGAGGAAGCGAGTTGGAGTATTTTATGGAATACAAACGCTTTATAAGGCTTTACCATTGACCAAAAACAAACAGGTATCCGCTGCCATCCCAGTGGGAATTGTTAATGACTATCCTCGTTTCGGTTATCGCGGTTTTATGGTAGACGTGGGCCGCCATTATTTCCCGGTTTCTTATCTGAAACAAATCATTGATATGCTGGCACTGCACAATATCAACTATTTTCATTGGCATCTGACCGAAGACCAAGGTTGGAGAATTGAAATCAAGAAATATCCCAAACTTACAGAGATAGGTTCGATACGTCCACGTACATTGATTGACCGTGAAACCCCAACCTATGATGAAACTCCTCATAGCGGTTTTTATACACAGGAAGAAGCAAAAGAGATTGTCAAATATGCCGCTGACCGTTTTATTACTGTAATTCCCGAAGTTGACCTTCCGGGACACATGATGGGAGCTTTGGTTTCCTATCCGGAATTGGGTTGTACGGGAGGTCCATACAAGATTCCTTGTAAATGGGGGGTATTCCCTGATGTGCTTTGTGGAGGAAACGACCGGACTTTACAGTTTGCTAAAAATGTATTGAATGAAATTATGGACATCTTTCCATCTCCTTATATCCATATTGGTGGGGATGAATGTCCGAAAGTACGTTGGGAAAAATGCCCTGCATGTCAAGCTAAAATTCGGGAATTGGGTTTGAAAGATACACCAAAGCACAGCAAAGAAAACCAATTACAGACCTATTTCATGTCCGAGATAGGTAAAGTTATTAATGATAGAGGGCGTAAAATGTTGGGCTGGGATGAGATGTTGGAGGGAGGACTGGCTCCAGGTGCCACAGTGATGTCATGGACCAGTGTCAAAGGTGGTATCGAAGCCGCCCGTCTGCACCATGATGCGATTATGACTCCTATTCAATTTCTTTATTTCAGCAATCCTACTTACAACCGGATAAAAGGAACTAAAAGCCTTGAACGTGTCTATACATTTGAACCTGTTTCTAATGAATTGGCAGCGGATGAACAAAAATATATCATCGGTACTCAAGGATGCATCTGGACAGAATGGACGCGTGACAGCTTAAAGATGGAATGGCAAGTCCTTCCCCGTATGGCTGCCTTGTCCGAGATTCAATGGACGGAACCGTCACATAAAAATTTCGACAGTTTTTTGAAACGTTTACCAGCTCTGCTGGCTATCTACCGAGGTAGAGGTTATGATTTTCGTCAGGATATTTATGATGTGAACATTGATATTGTTCCGGCTCCCGATAAAGGAAAAGCCAAGATTGCTTTTCATACTTTTGATGATGCGGAAATACATTATACGTTAGATGGCAGCGTTCCCGAAGTGCAATCCCCATTGTATACCGACACTATACAAGTGAATAAAGATGCTATCATACAAGCCATTGCGGTTCGTCCGCAGGATACCAGCCAGATAAGTAAGGAAGAAATACATTTTAATGCAGCCACAATGAAACCAGTTACCTTGAATACCATTCCTCATAAATCATATACTTTTAAAGGAGGAAGTACCTTGATAGACGGATTATATGGGGATATGAATTATCACTCAGGACGTTGGATTGGTTTCTACGGGACAGATATGGATGTGACCCTTGATTTACTTGAGCCTAAGGAAGTATCTTCAGTTTTTGTGAACACAATGTTGAACACAGGCAATGCTATCTTTGGTACAACAGGTCTGAAGGTGGAAGTTTCTGAGGATGGAAAAATTTTCCGCAGGGTAGCCTCCGAAAATTTTCCCGTTGTGGAAAAAGGAACTAAAATGCAAAGCCGCAAAGACTCTGTTTCTTTTGATAAAGTAAAGGCTCGTTATATTAAAATCATAGCAGAAGTTACTCCAAAACTTCCCGCATGGCATTCCATGCCTGGCGAAAAAGCTTTTCTGTTTGTTGACGAAATAGGAGTGGAGTAAATTCCGTCTTCGAATTAATAACTTTCTAAGAACAAATACTAAACAAGAAACGGACATTCTGACAAAAACAGATGTCCGTTTCCTTTTTTATAATATCTACAGTTGTCACATGGAAGAGTGACTCAGTAGATTTAAGGAAGAATTTCTTATCTCAGTTACCCCTCTCAGATTTGCTCTGAACAGTTTGATTTTAGCATTGAAAGATTCAGTCACTGAGGACTCCACACCTTTGAATCAAGATGGATTTTTCGCTCAAGTAATGCCCGTTCATTTTATATCGGTGTATAACGTTTCATTTTATGGGTTAACACAGAGCCTGAATACCTAGCCGCAAACATTTATGCGTTTTTATTGCATACGGATACATTTTTGTTTTTTTAATTACCCGTCCAATTCAATCTGTTTATTGAAGCCATTCTTTATATATAATCCATATTATGTTTAATTATGAACAAAGATAATCATTCTCATTCTTCATATTATCAGCAAAGGACACAAATACCGCTAATTTACCTGTGCCCTTCGACTAGTCTCTTATTTTATTACTAATATAGGTGTATCAGCATGGAATATCATTTTTCTTGCTATGCTAGGATTAAACAATCTGGCAAATATATTTCGTTTATAGTTTGTGATACAAATCACGTCTATATTTTCTTCTTTTACATATTTGTCCAAATTACTTAATATGTTATCTTCTTTCACGACATTATAGTGTAATTCCAGTTGAGAGTATTGTTTTTGGAAGTAATCTTTAATACCTGCTAGTTTAATTTCATTCCATGCATCATTATCTGTACTCAAATGAACGAAGGAAACAGCAAAATGGAATGATTTAAAAGCATTTATCAAGGAGTCAAAAGCTATTAAATCCCTTTGGTCGAAATTGGTCACAAAAGCCACCTTTTTAATATCATTGAATGTCTTTAATGCTGTATGTTCTGGAATAGCATATACAAAGGATTTGCTTCTTTCTATCACTTCGGCCGTAACGCTGCCAATCAAGTCTATATCTTTTTGACTTCTTCCTCTCGTTCCCATTATAATTATCTGAGGATTATGCTCTTTAGCATATCGTAAGATTTCTTCTTCTGGAATGCCGTCACGTAAAATACAAGTATATTTTACATCAGGAAACTCTCCTGATTCAACTTTCTTTTTGATTGTTTCGGAAAGTTTATTCAACTCTTTGTGCACTGTTTCTATCATACTTTTTACAGACTCTTCTCTTTCAATCTGGAAATTGAAATTATCAGTTCCGTAAGGAATCGTAGGCACATAAATAGGACTAAAATAAGCATGTAGAAGCACAACTTCTGAATTAATTGTATGAGCAAAAGAGAAACCAAATTGACAGGCTTTGAGAGAATAGTCTGAAAAGTCTACAGGGATAAGTACTTTTCTTTTCTCTTTGTTTTTTTCTGAGGCACTTTCCTTCCCTTTGGCTATATCTTCTGAAAGCCATGCAGAACTTTCTATAATCTGCAAAGCGTGTGGCAGATCGCTTTCTTTAATTCTTAATCTTACCCCGGAAGATATGACAGGCTGAATAAGATTCACATTATGAATATACGCTTCAATTCCCTCATTCTCAAGTACATTCTTTAAAATCTGAGCTTTAGCATAAGTGAGGATTGCCAAGGTTACCAATTTATCTTCCATAATTCTATATTTTAAGTGATTTTCAGGTTAAACAAAAAATCCCAATTGAATGTTGCATTCAACCGGGATTTTATATTACTCCTCTTGCGTTATTTTTTCTTCAGTTTCTCTCAATATTTGAAGGGCTTTTTCAAGAACAGTTGTATCATCTAGCATTACTAGTCCACCATCTGGTCCCGGTTCCAAATGAATTCCAACACTTTTACCATTCTTGAAATTGTGCCCACCAAAAAAGTTACGTACAGTTTCTACGGTCATATTGAGTTCATCTGCGATTCTGTGCATGCTTCCACTAGGTAATGAATCTTTGATTCTGCGCAGTTCATTAAATGTTATTGTTCTCATGATGTATTAAATTTAGTTATAAAAGTGAATTCTTAAATCATGGTATAAACTTAGTCAAAAAAATGCATAAAACAAATATTTTCATGCTATTTTTATCTATATGTGAATTTATAGTAATTAATTTGTCAATTACATATTGAGTGTATGAGTCACAATCATACCTGCAATAATAATGAAGAAATAAGTAGAAAGAAGAATTACGTAAAATAGATTGATATCACTAATCAAATAACCGCTAGCAGTATATTGATTAGAGATACAACGTGGTTTATAAAAGAATTTTTTTTGAATGAATTTATAAAGAAGATAAATTAAATATCCTATGAAGCAACCTTCTATAGTACCAAAAAGAATATCTCCCGGATAATGCACTCCTAAATAGATCCTAGAATAGGAATTGAGGATTGCCCAAAAAAGAAGCATAAAAGTAAGAGATTTCCTTTTAATTAATAAAGATAAAAAGACTGAAACAGCAAATGTGTTGGCGGCATGACTGGATATGAAACCAAATCGTCCTCCTCTATATCCGTTTACAACATCAATCATATACATAATATTGGGATCTTGTGTTGGACGGAAACGTGCAAAAAATGGTTTACAGAAACCGGAAGCTATTTGATCTGCCAAAAATATGACCATGGCAATCATAACAATAGTCAATAATGCTTCTTGGATCTTATTGTTTTTAATGATGATATATAACAGCATAGCAGCTACAGGCACCCATACAATTGTACTGGTAGCTACCCACATGAATCCGTCCCAAAATAAAGATTGGCTTCCGTTCATATTCAGTAGCAATTCTTTATCTGCTGCTATGTACTGTTGTATATCCATTGATTATGTTTTAAATGATTTCAATAACACTGGTAGGTACCCATCCCACATTACCGTCTTCCAGTTTAATTTCTTTCCATTCCTTCATGGTATTATCTTTAATTATTACTTTCCTACCTTCATGAAGAATAAATAAGTCTGTACCACTTTGATTAGGAGTACTTTTGACTGTAACGCTAGGAGCCATTATAATAGCGTTATCATGGTTAATTAGTTCAGATTTTTGTTTTGAGGCAAATATATTTGCTAAAATAGTCACTAGAAAGAAAAAGATTGCTGAAATAAATCCTACTTTCTTCAGAACTATTTGTTTCCCAAAAACAAATAAAGATAATGCCAATATCATCAGAATAAACATGATAATGCCTGTATGTGCCCATGCCTTTTCACTCATTGTGTTAATAAGTGATTGAGTCCAAGTAATAAAAAACATTTCACTGGAAGGAGTCACCTTATCTATTGTTTTGCTTCTAGCCAGTTCTAGGTTGAAGCGAATATCGCTATTCCCCGGACTTAACAATAAAGCGCGCTCATAATTGAGGACAGCTTTGGCAATGTTATCCATTTTATAATAGCTGTTGCCCAAATTATAATAAATATCGGAAGATTCTCCCTTGTTTTTTAATATACTCTCATATATTTCTACGGCAGTTGCAAAATCGTCTCTTATGTATGCACTATCAGCTTCTGTTTTTGTTAGAAGATTTTGTACGGCAACATCTTGTGGCATTTCTGCTTGAACAGCCACCTGTGCTGAATCAGATCCAGTCTGTGCGTAGGCTGTAATGAAACCTGTCAGTAATATCAAGATGAAATATATTTTCTTCATTGTTATAATCTCCTTTGATTTAGTGTTTTATACTATTCTCCATTTTGCTGATAACTCCGATTGCTGAAGAATATACTTTATCCATAACTTCATTTTGGTTACCCGGAGCATAACGGACAAACTCACATTCATTTAATGTTCCGATGAAGTCTTTTATCAGTTCGGGAGCGACTCCATATTTAGTCAATTCTTCTTCGATATTATCTTTAGACAATTGAGAAACCGGAATATTCAACTTATCACTGATATATCCCCAAAGTGCTTTCAACACTTCATCATAGAATGCTTCTTGTTTGTTTTCAGTTAATAATTTACCTGCATTTTTCATACGCTTAGTAGCCACCTTGTTCGCTTTTTTAGTACGAACTTTTGCTACATTCGCATTTTCCATAGCTTTTTTACGATAGACAATTACGAAAACAATGAAGAGAACCAATGGGATGATATACCATAGATAGTATGCTACTGAACCGAAAAAGAAATCTCCCTTACGCGTCAGATTCGTTTCCCCCATTTTAATGTAGTGGATGTCTTGTCCCAATACTTTCAAATCTTCCTTATTGGTAAAGTCTGCAATAACTTGATCTGCATTTCCTGCACCTTTTTCTACTTTTAGATTATAAGCTTCTGTTTTTATTGTTTTATAACTATTGCTTTTTAAATCAAAATAGGAAAATTCGACAGGCGGAATAGTAAAATTGCCAGCATGTCTTGGAATTGCTAGATATTCTATCACCTTATTGCCTGACAAACCTTCACGGGTTAATGTAAATTTATTGTCAATCTTCGGATCGTATACTTCAAAATCTTTTGGAAAAGCTACTTCTGGAGTATTAACCAATTTCAAATTGCCTGTACCAGAAATAATTAATTTAATGGTTACAGCATCATTTGTTTTCAGTTCTTTTGTACTGATAGACGAACTAATAGTAAACTCTCCTACTCCTCCGGAAAAATTAGCTGGTTTGCCATCGGGCAATGCTTTCACGTTGATGGCCAGTTTAGGAGTAACAATGTTTTTCTTTACTTCCACATAGTTGCTTCCCCCATTAAAGAAAGCATCAAAAGGATCATCTGAAGCAACCTGTTGAGCTATAACGCCTTCAAAGGTAATAGCCGGAATTTCTATTTTTCCCGATTGCTGGGGGAAAAGAACATATTGTCTCCAGACAGTGGTATTATAGTTTCTTCCGTTATAATGTTCCAGTGAAAATTGCTTTTGTTGAGGAAGTTCCACTTCTTGTACGTAAATATTGGTTAGTTTAGGCATGTCACCACGCAGTTGGCGCAAGTTTACCAAAGTATAGACCTTGTATGTCAACAAGATGGCCTCCTGTTCATGAACAGTTGTCTTACTTGCTGTTGCGGTAATAAACAAATCTTGATTGGTTATTTTAGTTCCAGCAGCCTGACTACGTGAAGAAGCTCTTCCACCACTATTGTTTCCACCGCCAACACCATTTGCTTGATCAGGCGGTAATACTTTGATTTGTACAGAATTTGAAGTTTTGTTTTGTCCGTCTGCCACAATAGTAGCACCAGGAATGGTGTAAGTTCCTTCTTTATCAGCCATCAAAATATAAGTAAAAGTAATGGAGCTGGTAGAAGTAACATTACCATTTATAATCTGTGTACTACTCTGCTGTGAACGGCTTGGTCCCATTAAGACATCGAACCCCTTGATATTAGGTGCACGAAAATCCCTGACTTTCTGAGTGTTGACCGTATAAGTCAGCCGGAACTGATCCCCACTTACTACTACATCAGGCGCTGAAGCGGTAAACGTCACATTTCCCTCCGCCCATGCTCCGAGCACCAATGTTATTAATATGAATAAGAGAATTACTTTCCTCATTGTTATCTAATTATTTTTTTTATTTGCCAAAATTAAGAAATTACCAGTCTTTATCCAACTTCTTTCCTTGAATTTGCAATTGTTTTTTAACTTTATCTTGCACATTCTTTTCATCTTGCATCACAGCATTCAATAATTGTTGAGCATTTTCCTTGGACATTTCATCCTTATTTTGCTGCTGTTGTTGCTGATTTTGATTTTGTTGGTCTTTCTTATCCTGTTCTTGCTGGTCTTTGTTCTGATTTTTTTTGTCGTCTTGCTGATCTTGTTTTTGATCTTGATTCTTATCCTGATTCTGGTCTTGATTTTGCTGTTGGTCTTTCAACAGTTTTTGTGCCAAAGCCAAATTGTAACGAGTTTCATCATCTTTCGGATTATTCCGTAAAGATTCCTTATAAGCCTCTATACACTGCGGATACTGCTTGGACGACTGAAGGATAACTCCCATGTTATGATAAATCTGTGCCAGTTTATCCCTATCCTTTTCTACTTTTGAAGCAGATTCAAACTGTTCCATCGCTTCCTTCGCTTTTTGCTGCATCAAGAGCGAATTTCCCAAATTGAACATAGCATCTGTTGATTTCGGGTTAATTTCCAATGCCTTACGATAATCTACCTCCGCTTTGATAAACAAACTGTCGTTATACAGCTTGTTTCCGCTGCGCAGATAATCTCTTTCTGTTTTTTGGGCAAAAGCACTGCTTGTTGCCACAAGTAAGAATAACAGAGTGATATAGTTTTTTTGTAACATAAGCATTCCTTATTTAAATAGTCTGACATTTTTGAAAAGCGGATTCTTCCGTTCCAAAATAAGCATTTCTACCACCAGCAGAATAAGTACCAGCCATGCTAAAGCAGGAAACTGTTCATCGAATTCAGTATAAACCCGGCTTTCCACATCAGCCTTTGACAATTTGGCTATTTCATTGTTCAACACCTTTTCGGCAGAGTTAGTATTATCCACGCGGATATACATTCCATTGCCTGCTTTGGCAATTTCCTGGCACATTGGCTCATTCAAGCGGGTGACGACGACATTTCCATCCTTATCGCGGCGGAAATTATTACTACCGTCCTCAGCTGGAATGGGAGAACCATCCGGTGAACCTACCCCTAGCACAAATACCTGCATACCTTTTTCGGCTGCTTCATTGGCAGCTTCTACTGCCCCACCTTCATGATTCTCACCATCGGTGATGACAATAATCGCACGTCCCACTCCTTCTTGTGGAGTAAAACTCTTCATTGCCAGGCGGATGGCTGCACCGATATCAGTACCTTGTGTGGTTATTAATGACGGGTTAATGGTTTCCAAAAACATTTTGGCGGAAACATAATCGCTTGTAATAGGCAATTGCGTGAAAGCATCACCTGCAAAAACAATCAATCCTACTTTATCATTATTGAACGTATCTACCAGTCTGGAAATCAATTTCTTTGATTTATCCAAACGACTGGGAGTCACATCTTCTGCCAACATAGAGTTTGAAATGTCTAATGCAATAACAGCTTCCACTCCACTTCGTTTCACCGTTTCCATCTTTGAGCCGAACTGTGGACGGGCCAACATCAGTATAACCAATGTCAACGCAGCAAAAGTCAGCCAAAACTTGATATCAGGGCGATACTTGGAAATAGTCGGCATGAGCCCTTTCAGCAATGCCGGGTCACCGTATTTGCGAATGTTTTGGCGGCGGTGATAATTGGAATACAAATACAGCGCTACCAAAAACGGCAATAGGATGAGTAAATATAAAAAGTTCGGGTCTGCAAATCGAAACATGACTTTCTTTTTTTAAGGTATTTTCTTTAATACTGAGTTACGCAACAAAAGTTCAAGCAAAATGCAGAAGAAAGCAATCCAGGCAAATACCTGATATTCTTCTTCGCGTTTGCTGAATTCCTTTACGTTCAACTTCGTTTTCTCCAGTTTGTCAATCTCCTGATAAACTTCCTTCAACTTGGAATTGCTGGTGGCACGGAAATAATTTCCGTTCGTTGTACCTGCAATCTCGGTCAAAGTCTTTTCGTCTATCTCGACGGGGATATTCACATATTGCGTCCCTGCGTAGGTCTGCATCGGATAAGGGGCAGTTCCGTTTGTACCGACACCGATGGTGTAGATCCTGATTCCGAACTGTTTGGCTATCTCGGCTGCCGTCAGCGGAGAAATATCTCCACGGTTATTACTACCATCCGTCAGCAAAATAATCACTTTCGATTTTGCCTTGCTGTCCTTCAGACGGGTCACCGCATTGGCAATGCCCATACCGATGGCAGTACCGTCTTCAATCAGTCCGCGCTGGGCAATATCACCTTTAATGCTGTTGAACAGATTCAGCAGCACCCCGTGATCTACCGTTAGCGGACATTGGGTGAAGCTTTCACCGGCAAAGATGGTCAGACCGATATTATCATTGGGGCGGCCGTTGATAAACTCGGAAGCTACTTGTTTGGCGGCTTCCAGTCGGTTGGGTTTCAAGTCTTCGGCCAGCATACTGGTAGAAACGTCCACTGCCAGCATGATGTCGATTCCTTCTATTTCGGTATTCTGCCAGTTGTCTGTGGTCTGAGGGCGTGCCAAGATCAGGATTACCATGATGATAGCCACCGTGCGGAGTACGAACGGAGCATGCAGCAAGTAAATCTTCCAGCTTTTGGGTGCCTTCATGTACATGCGTGTGGTAGAAACCTGAAGCGTAGGCTCGGTTTTCTTCCGCTTCATGACGTACCATATTATATAAGGTATGAGCAGAACCAGCAGAAATAAATATTCAATATTTGCAAAAATCATTGTTCCTAGTATTTATTTGTTAAAACCAGAGGTTATATACACCACTCAGCACCTTATACAGAATTACTACAATAGCAATAACAATGATGCTGATGCTGCCTAGCAGAATCATTCTGCCCTGTTTGCTGCGCTTTTCCTCTACGGTGATTTCCGTAGGTTCGGGCTTTGCATTTGGGTCTGGTTCCACTTTTGTATTATTGATAAAGTCTACTGCGTTTACCAGATTCATATCGTTTTCATTCATCAACGGAGAATGTTTGGCGAATTTCACCAAGTCGGCAGTCTGGAACAAAAACATTAAATCTTTGATAGATTCTTTGTCGTTGATTTCCTGTAATTTATCAATAATTTCGGATGAGGTCATTTCCATGGCGTTGAAGCCAAACCGTTCCTCCATATAAGTACGGAGTACATCCGTCAGCTCGGTATAATAGGCCTTCGGATCGGCTGTACGCAAGGTCTTATCTCCCTTGATACGCTCTATTTCCTTCAACGCCTGCTGATGTGGCGGCAACTTCGGTTCAATCTTGATTTTCTTGATGATAGGCTTGTTGTCCTTATAGCGTACAAACAGGTAGTAAGCCAGTCCGCCCAAAGCAAGCATCAGCAAGGTAAGCCATACGATGGCCGATACATCATTCCAAGTGATAGGTACTTCGCGAACGGTTTTCGGTCCGAAAAATTGTTCAGGATGCAGCGTGTCCACCGGAATGGAATACACTTTTACAGCCAATGCTTTAGAACGATAAGGTTCTCCGTTTACCATCACTTCGAAGGGAGGCAAGTAGTAAAGTGCCGAATCAAAAGAAGTTATCGTATATTCCTGTTTTATCAGCATACGCTCTCCATCGTTCAGCATCTGGGTATCAGGTTTGGCTATATCCAAGATCTCCACTCCTTTTACCAACGTATCGCGTAGAAGCGGGAGTTGCAGTTTTTGCTTGGCATCCATGCTGATTTCCAGTTTCACTTTGGCCTGTTCGCCAATGAGAAGTTGCAGCGAGTCAATGCTGGCATCTACCGTAACCTGCTGTGCCTGTGCCTGTCCGGCTGTTATCAACATAACTGCACAAACTCCGGCTTTCAAGAACTTTTTGCTAGTATTCAGTATATTCATATTCTTCAATTTCGTTTAGCAAATAAGTTAAGCAACGATTTCACATAATCCTGATCGGTGCGGATAGACACTGAGTCCACATTACTTTTAGTGAATGTCTCATTCAGCGCTCCCTGACGTTGCATCCACCAGTCATTATGTGCCCGGCGCAAGGCTCGTGACGAGGTGTCAATCCATTGCTCGTGACCGGTTTCGGCATCGCGTACTTTCATCAGTCCCACATCGGGCAACTCAGCCATACGGCGATCATATACCTGAATGGCTACGATATCATGTTTCCGGTTGGCAATGGTCAAAGCATTGCGGAAGTCGTTTTCATCTATAAAGTCGCTCATCATAAAGGTGGTGCAACGTTTTTTGATCACGTTGGTCAGGTATTCTACAGCCATCTTTATATCTGTACGCTTGCTTTCGGGCTTGAAATCAAGCAGTTCACGGATGATATAAAGAATATGTTTACGCCCCTTTTTAGGCGGAATGAATTTCTCAATCCGGTCTGAAAAGAAAATAACTCCGATTTTATCGTTATTTTGAATGGCCGAGAATGCCAATGTAGCGGCAATCTCGGTCACCATATCCTTCTTCAACTGCTTCACCGTACCGAAATCCAAGCTGTTCGAAACATCGATCAAGAGCATAACCGTCAACTCGCGCTCTTCTTCAAACACCTTGACAAAGGGTTTGTTGTAGCGGGCGGTTACGTTCCAGTCAATGTCTCGAACATCGTCACCATACTGATATTCACGTACTTCCGAGAACGACATACCTTTGCCTTTGAATGCAGAATGATACTGTCCGGCAAAGATATTGTTCGAAAGTCCACGCGTCTTGATTTCAATCCGGCGAACCCGTTTTAATAAATCACTTGTTTCCATGCTGTTCGTACTATCATTTTTGTTTTTTCATCACATCAGTTCCGTTTTGCGTTTTTTTTCTAGACAATATTCCAATTCGCAGCTGATGTTTTTCATCGTCTCACCCGGGTGGAACGACCATTTCACCCAAGTGAGACAATCATTTCATCTAGGTGAGACGATCTACTCATCCGGTTGTTTTAGGGATTTCCACGGCTGTCAACCTTATCGGATACTGTGGTTTGAGACAACTTCTTTAGGGCACTTCCACCTTGTTCAGAATCTTGCTTACTATCTCATCGGAAGTTATGTTCATCGCTTCCGCTTCATAAGTCAAGCCGATACGGTGTCGAAGTACATCATGGGCCACTGCACGGACGTCTTCGGGAATTACGTAACCACGACGTTTAATAAACGCATAACTGCGTGCGGCCAATGCCAGATTGATAGATGCACGCGGTGAACCCCCGAAACCAATCATGTCTTTCAGTTCTTTCAAGTCATATTTTTCAGGAAAACGGGTAGCAAATACAATATCGGCGATGTACTGTTCTATCTTTTCATCCAAATACACCTGGCGTACCACTTTACGAGCTTCCACAATATCAGTTGCTTTCAAGATGGGACGAACTTCGATTTTCTCTCCGGTGATATTCTGACGGATGATTTTCTTTTCTTCTTCCAATTTGGGGTAGTCGATAATAACTTTCAGCATAAAACGGTCTACTTGCGCTTCGGGCAACGGATAGGTACCTTCCTGTTCAATCGGGTTCTGAGTAGCCATTACCAAAAAAGGTTCGGGCAACATAAAGGTTTCCTTGCTCAGTGTGACCTGACGTTCTTGCATGGCTTCCAGCAAAGCACTCTGTACTTTGGCCGGGGCACGGTTAATTTCATCGGCTAATACGAAGTTTGCAAAAATCGGACCTTTCTTTGCAATGAATTGTTCGTCTTTCTGACTATAAATCATGGTACCGATAACATCGGCAGGCAGCAAGTCAGGAGTAAATTGGATTCGGCTGTACTTGGCATCAATCAAAGATGCAAGTGTTTTGATTGCCAGAGTCTTTGCCAGACCTGGAACACCTTCCAACAGGATATGACCATCGGACAGTAAACCGATAAGTAATGATTCTACCAAATGTTTCTGACCTACAATAACTTGGTCCATACCAGTCATTAAGTTGGTTACGAACGCACTTTGTCTTTCAATTCGTTCGTTTAGTTCGCGAATGTCAATTGCTTCAGCCATAATTTTGTTTATTTAGTTATTTCTTTATTAGTCTAACAATAGGCTTATAAATAGCCTCCTTCATTTAACGCAGCCAAAATTACGGTAATTAATTAACAGCGGCAACTAATTTTTATTAAAAAAGTAAACTGCATCTTTACTTTTTAAAAGTTATTGGGCTAAAGAATTATAAAATATAGAGGTGAGGTTTGTGTAGTCCAAGCTATGCGCCGAATGCTTTTCTTATTGCTTTTTGCATTTTGTCTGCTCCATTTATGATGAAAGCAGACAAAGCACAAAAAAACTTTATTTTTTAGGAGTTAATTCCGGAATACGCAGAGTAGTTCCTATGGGTACTCGGTCGGCATCTTTAATGATATTTTTGTTATGCTTTACAATATAAGGCCATAACTTTTTTGTACCATAAAATTTCATAGCCAATTTAACCAAGCTCTCTCCTTCTTGTAATATATAATTAGTTTTAGTTCCTGTTATATCATATTCTACAGTGTCGGCTAAAGTTTCTTTTGCAGCATTTTGAGTTGTCACCATGTCTGAACTCTTTATCGTTGTGGCAGGTACAGCCTGCTGCAACTGATTGATAGTATCTTTTTCAGAAATATTCATCAATATGCTTGCAGTATCTTTACCTTGCATCAATGAGTCATTATCCGGAATTGCAGGAATAACCTTTTCTAATTGTTCTTGAGTGTTTTTTATTGTAGCTGGTGATTGTAAATCCAGGGTTTTATCTGACTGCAAATAGCAATATATACTACCCACAATGCAAACAATCAAAATGATAGCAAAAAGGACTCTCCAAAGAGCTTTGCTATTTTTCTCCCTTGAAACATCTTCTGCCTCTGCTGTTTCCTCTATTTTCCTTTCACCGGCCTCACGGGCAGCCAGCATGGCTGCGTCAGCAATAGTAATGACCTCTTCCTTTTCCGGAGGATTGCTTACCTTGTTTTCCGCTTCAATGACAATCTTTTCCGGTATTTCTTCCGGTTCTATGATTTGTATCTTTTCTTCTGTGATTTCAGCAGAAGGTGCAGGTTCTTCAATAATCGTTTCCTCAATAACCGGAATCGTATTTTCAGCAACGATGTGATGCTCATTTGGAGAATCTCCTGCTTTTTCAGTTTCTATGGGTTCAACCTCTTCGATTACAACAGTTTGCCTTGGCACGTTTTCATCAAATGTACCTTCCTCCTCTCCTTCCATTTCAGCTTCAGTATCTTCCAGCTTGGTACCCTCATTTAATATAACCGTTTCAAAATGAGCAAATGGTTTATTAATCAGATCTTTCATACTGGAATCCGGAGTAAAGGAAACTTTTGTATGGCCCTGTATTTCAAATCGCTCCCCTGTATTTACGTTTACACTCCCACGTTTCTCCACCTCTGTGAGTTTAAACACACCTAGTCCTTTAACCTTTACATACTTCTCAGTAGCTAGAGCTTCCTCTATCAACTCAAACATTCCTTTGACAAAGAATTCAGCATCTTTTTTAGCCATACTGTGTTTCTCAGCCAAAAGTTCGATGATATCTTGCATGGTTACTTTCTCGCTCATGGTAAATACTATAAAGGCTATTTATTTAAATTTTTCTTTTAAGGCTACACTAGGCTTGTAAGTCAGCACTAATTTTGGGGGAATCAGCATACGTTGTTGAGTAGCCGGATTGATAGAAATTCTTTCCAACTTTTTCTTAACCTCAAACGTACCAAATCCCTGGATTGCAATACTGTTTCCTTCTTGCAATTCCTGGATCATAATACCAATGACTGAGGATACCAATTGTGATGTATCTTTATTCGTATATCCTAACGTACGTGATAATTCAGATATAAATTCTTTGTTATTCAAGGTTTAAAGTGCTAATTTAAAGTACTATATTAGTAAAAATAATATTATCCAAACTTTTAAAGTCTATAAAATGCTGGCGTATAGGTCAAAATCATCTGCAGCTGTAATTTTCGCTTTATAGAACTCCCCTATTTTTAAGTGCCCGTCATCAGCTTTTATCAAGACTTCAGGATCTACTTCAGGAGAGTCAAACTGAGTTCTGCCTATGTAGTAGTCCCCTTCCTTCCGGTCGATAATGACTTTAAATTCTTTGCCTATTTTCGCTTGGCTCAATTCGCCGGCTATTTCCTGCTGAAGTACCATTAATTCATCCAGACGTTGTTGTTTCACTTCATGAGAAATAGAATCTTCGTATTCTTTTGCTGCAAATGTACCTTCTTCTTCCGAGTAGGCAAAGGCTCCCATCCGGTCAAATCGTACTTTTTTGACGAATTCTTTTAATTCTTCAAAATCTTCTTCTGTCTCACCGGGATGTCCTACCATTAATGTTGTACGTAAGTGGATACCAGGTACTTCACGACGGAATTTTTCGATTAATCCGTAGGTTTCCACTTTACTTACGTGTCGGCGCATTTTGTTCAGCATATTGTCGCTAATGTGCTGCAGGGCGATATCCATATACTTGCATACATTATCGTGTTCGCGCATCACACGGAATAATTCTTCCGGGAAATGGGCCGGATATGCATAGTGTAAACGTATCCATTCTACGCCGGGAATATTAGCAATCCTTTCAATGAGTTCGGGCAATTTCTGACTTTTGTATAGATCTACGCCATAATAAGTCAATTCTTGAGCTATAATTTGGAATTCCTTTACTCCTTCGGCCACAAGCAGCTTCACTTCGTCAATAATCTCCTCCATCGGACGTGAGACGTGGCGTCCTGTAATAATAGGAATAGCACAATAAGAGCATTTACGATCACAACCTTCTGATATTTTCAGATAAGCGTAGTGATGGGGGGTGGTTAATGTCCGTTCAATGGCAAACTCCGATTTGTATGTCTTACCCAAATCTGCCAGCAACTCGTTCCAGTTAAATTTGCCGTAGAATTTATCTACTTGAGGAATTTCCAATGCCAATTCTTTCAGGTATCTTTCCGAAAGGCAGCCCATCACATATAGTTTTTTGAGTTTTCCTTCTTCTTTGGCCTGACAAAATTCCAATATCATATTGATTGATTCCTCTTTGGCATCTCCGATGAAACCACATGTATTTATAACCGCAATTTCTCCTTGAGGTTTATCGGAATCATGAGTTACTTTATAACCGTTTGCTTCCAGCTGACGCATCAGCTTTTCTGAGTCTACTAAATTTTTGGAACACCCTAAGGTGATGATATCTATAGTG
>BLLV01000234.1 GCA_011959205.1 Bacteroidaceae bacterium | reverse complement strand
CGTAAATCCAATGGTCCGGAGCATCTCCCGGAAAGTTTACGGCAAAGTAAGGATGAACTTCGTTGGTACTTTCATTGTAATGATATAAAGAATCATTTGTTGCAGGATTATGTAGTATGGCAAGAGTTATTTTATCTTTATTTTTCCACATATAGAATGCATCTGTTCCTAGCATCCAAAAACCTTTGGGATTTTCAAATCTTTTAGGTACAATGGATGATAAAACATTCCCCTGAAAATCTTGTTTCCATAATACAGCAGGTGAATCATTCATTGGCACATGAGTAATCAATATTGTGCTATCTTGAGAGTTTACCATATATGAAGGAGTAATAGCTTGAAAAGATAAAGGAATCGCACCAATATATGACGCATCACTTAAACAATACATTTTCATTTTCCTCATTTGACTATCCGTTAGATAAATTTTTTCCCTCTTTTCATCTATCTGAACAGTTATTACTCCAGGCAAAATATCAGCCGGACCATTTCCTACACGTCCCACTTTCCTTTGAAATTTTCCTTCGCCATTAAATAAAAGAACATTGTTATCAATATTCGAAACGATCAGGTAGTTTTCCGAAAGATAAATTCTACATACTGTTGAAACCATCATCTCCTTGGACGTATTTTCTAATTTTATCAATCTCCAATCAGATACAAGCTCACTTAAAGAAATAGTGATACGCTGCCTTACCTACATCAGCTACCAATAAAGAATTATCATGATTTATGCAGGAATGAGCAACAATATCGCATGTTTCTAATTTTCTTTCTTTGCGGCTTGAAGAGCATGACATTAAGTAGAGAACCAGAACTATATATACAAGTAATTTCAACATACGAATTAACTAAATGGCATAAATATAAGGATTTCTCCATCCATAATTATCAGGTTTGCAAAAGTGGCCAGTGCTACCAATTCATACCTACCGAGGACTACTCTACGCGCGAATTTTGCACTTGACTTCTTTTTATGTTTTTCGTTTCCTATGTTAACTTTTTCACAGCCTTTATTATTTATAAGCAAAGGAAAAGAAATAAAATGGGAATTACAAATATTCCATTCTGTTTTTATGCCTTATTTAACGCCCATCAAAGAAGATGAAAAATGAGGAGCCACAACGAAGGTGCGTGTATACACTTCTTTCCACGATAGCCAGCATCGGCTAATATGATTTTGATAATACCCAGATCAGGTTCTACTTTTTGTTCCATTTTAACACGCACTTTTTCCCGCAAGTTATTCAATGACAAATCAAATTCTCCCAAGCCCTTAGTTTTATTTTTTTGTTGAATTTTTCGTCCTCTCCCAGAGTTTTGCAAAACTGCTGCCACTACACCCCATTAAAAGTAACCGCCAGGAACATCACTTTAGGCGGGAAAAGAAAACATCGCATTTCACAGGATGAAACAACTTATTATCCAAATGATAGGAAGCAATATCAGCAAACTCAGGCAAATGTCGCATCGTACCTCCTGCTATTGCAGTTTCTTCCTTCTCCGACGGAATGCAATAGAACCGTTCCTCATATCCAGGCAATACAAACTCCCCTTTACCACCAAAATCCAAAATCTTAAATCCTGAATGATATAACGCGGTCGGCATAAGCACTTCATGATGTCCGGAATTACCCGCTTTTAGAAATGTGTCGAGAAAAGCGAGTGCTCTCCCGGATATCCGATAAATAGGATTGAAAGAGCGGATGCGCTGATCCAAAGGAATTTCTAATGTGGTCCCCTGATAAGTATCCCACCAGTACCAATAAGGATTATCTTTATTCCATTCTACATGAGTACTTATAAAGTCTGCCTCAACCGTAGAGAATGTTTCAAAAAGCAAATTCCAGTTTCCCGTGAACTCCACATCATATTCTATGTTCCAATAATAGCGATATCCCGAAAGCGATAGGTAAAACCATAAGAGGGCAAAATGATTGCTTCCCGGAATGATCGTTTCACAGAGAGGTTCATACTGCAACGCATTCAGGTCATCTACCGAGAAAGTGATGCAATTCACCTCTTCCGGCAGGTGCAACACTTGGGGCTCATCGTCTTCTTCTTTGTTTAAAAGAATCAAAACATCGCCATAGGATGAGAAAGCATTCCTCAAGCGGAAATACCTTTCAAGCAAAACCTTATTCACCTTATGGGCCACTATGATTGCAATATCTTTCATATTCTTTCAAAAAACATCATTGTGCCTTTAAACCACCACAGGGTGGCACATTCCCGCAGGTAATTGCCGGCAGGAGCATTGAGGCTGAACCCTAACTCTTTCATTTTAGCAATGACATAACTGTTGGAACGACAATTTACATGCCCGTCTCCCGGCTGTCCTTTCACAGCCCAGCTCAAAATAATATAACGGCCACTGTTTCGAGCCAGATTTGCCAAGAAAGTATCTTCCCATTGAGGCGGGATATGCTCTCCTACTTCCAGGCTGATAATCAAATCGAAAGGAGAATCGGTTTCCAAGTCTTCCGTAAGGTCTGCATGCTGGCAATAAAATCCGTCCGGAAACAGAAGTGCCGACATTTCTTCTACATGGGGATTTCCATCATACCCCTGCGTATCATACCCGTTGTTTCTCAGCAGAGCCACATACCATCCCAGGCCGCAACCAAAATCGGCAATGGTTTCCACGCCCATAAATGGCAACAGTTTCAGCAGTCCCTCAGCCAATCCTTTATCATACTTATGGCCTGCCAATGTCTCACCCTGCCAATAACCTTGCGGGGCAATGGCACCGGGATCCGTGTTCAAAATATACTTTTTCAGATATGCCATTAACTTTGCAGAAAGCCGGGTGTCCCACTTTCGAGCGAACAGGCAGTCGGAAGTAACGATGCTCCACCAGTCTTTCTCCGTAAGAGTACGGGGAGAAGAGGCATTATTTTCCCATAAGATGCAACGCACGTTATCATTCTTTACTTTCTCGGCAAAAGGAGAATTCAATATTACTGTATGGAAATAAACCTCATCGGAAGCAAACGTATATTTCAGCCTACTATAGAAAGGCTTGTTTTGTTTTTGGTTGTCAACGATATATTTCGCACACTCTCCTGTGATGGACATCCAGTTAGAGCCGCCATATAGATAATCAAACTGGTCGGGTACTCTCCTTTTATATCCTATCTTTCTTTGAAACTTCACTAAATTAGAGACTTTCTTAGCCCCTTGGGGAGTACGGACATCCCAAAAGTCAAAGAAACGATAATAATTGAACCGGCCATAAGTGCCATAATCCCATTTTTCGGAAGGTAATTTCATGTATTCAATATATTCATACCCCTTGTTCTCTTCAAAAAAGCTTTTTATATGGTTCAGTTTCTTTATCGGATAATCTTGTCCGCTGAAAAAGTGGATATAATCAAAATTCTCCTCCTCTTTTACGATCTCTTGCAATAAGAATAATTCAGCCCTTACAATATTAAATCCTCCCCAATTTATTTTGTATTTGCAATAAAAGTGAAGGTTTTCCCGTTTTCTTTTCAAATCCTCTATATCCTCTGCCGATATTACACTTTTCTTGTCTATATGGATATAGAAAGCAAAATCTTCATCAAAAAAACGGATCAGTTCCTTTAATTGCTGTAGGTCTTTGTGCCACAGGAGTAATATCGCGTGCTTCATAGTGAAAGATTTATTTTATCCAATCCCAGGTATTCATATATTCTCGTAGTTCATCGGGCAACATTCCACAAACATGGATGTATTCTTTTTTAGTTTCCAGAGCCAGCTTTTCATCAAAATCACCACTGTTCACTCCCCGCGTATGATATAAATGATATAGTGAACCGGAAATTCTCTCAGGTTTTTCCCCCAGTATTTCCAGCCTGTGATAGCGTTCCAAGTCTTCCGGTCCCCATCCTGTGAAATACTCATTTTCCCAGCCAAATGTTTTATAAGACTGCACATTCACCAAGAAAGCTCCTCCCACCGAATAATATCCCGCCATAAGGTACTTTGGAATATCCACGTTTGTGAGAATAGTTATTTTCTTATATTTGCAAAAGATAGAAGAAAAGAAATCATCCACTCCCCAGAACCGCCCGTCATAAGGGTAAACCATGGTTGTTTGACTTTGCAGAATCCTTGCATAAGCTTGCTGTAATTGGGGAATGGGAGCTATTGCATCTGTATCCCAAATGGCGGCAGCTTTTGTAATGACCTCGGACAACATCCGATTTATATAATGCGTGCGATGAAAGATGGGATTCTCATCATATATGTACTGATAACGTAAACCGGGAATAGGAGGCAAATTCAAAATCCGCTGCTCTTTATCCGCTTCTAGCAAGATATAGCGGGCATCCACATAGCGGGAATAAAATGCCAATACAGCCAATAGATTTCTCATTCTGTATTCGGAATCTATCCGCACCGGGATGCAGAAAGTCAATTCTGACATATTTTTCTTTCTAGACATAACTCTCTGTTTTACATTGCAACAAACCATATCCCCAGCCACATAATGCAGCAACCGGA
>BLLV01000233.1 GCA_011959205.1 Bacteroidaceae bacterium | reverse complement strand
ATTGATTGAGCATGGCTGTCAAATCGGCAACGGTCTCATATTTCCGTGCATTCAAATCCAAATGAAAGATAGGATATGACTCCCAGCGGGTTTCAAGGTTCTCAATGGCAAGACCTTGAAACAAATCCTTACGCCCCGAGAAATAGGCTTCGAAAGTAGATAGAAGCAGACTTTTGCCGAAACGGCGGGGACGGCTTAAAAAATAAGGTTTTCCTACATTCGCTATCTGATAGACCCATGCAGTCTTGTCCACGTAAAGATAACCATCCTTACGAATTTCCTCGGATTCTTGACTTTTTTGGAGAAGATATGTTCCCGGGCAAAGTAAGTGGACTTAAATCGCAAAGTAAGTGGACTTACTTTGCCCACGAACATATTTTACTTTTTTTCCATATATATCACCGTTTTTTCACTTCCGTTCATAACCGCTTTCTCGGCCGCCTGTCCCAAGCGTTATTAATACGTGCACGGATGTTACTGACGCTCTTGCCCGATACAAACAAAGGTGTGAGAGGAAGGAACAACGAGATAAAACGCTCCTTCACCATCTCTTCCGGAGTGATCTTAGGTTCCCGTTCGGCCATATTGACTATAACCCTGGCCAGTTCCACCGCACAGGTGCATTCCGCTATCTGTACCAGATAAATACGTAAATCCTCCACCTTATTTATATAGGAGATGAGGCGTGCAGCCTCAGGAGGTAAAACAGGTTCCTCATTTTTGTTTTCATGACTCTCTTCCGGTTCTGCCTCACCGCCATAATAATTCTGAGTGGCGGAAGTGGCATTGGGAAGAATCTGGTTGCTGCCTCCATAAATGTTGAAAACGATACTGAAGTGTGGTTCGCTGTCCATAAGCTTATTGTTTGAATGATTCGTCAACGGGTAGTCAACGGTCAGTCAATAGTTAATGAACGGCAGTCAACAGTTGGTAAACGATTATAAATAGATTTTTTTACGGTATTTCTCCGCATTAATTTTGTCGTGTCGGAAGGATGAACGAACATCCCGGAGACACAAAATATTTAAACTTTATTTTATTATGATTGATTACAGTGTATTTATGATGGG
>BLLV01000232.1 GCA_011959205.1 Bacteroidaceae bacterium | reverse complement strand
AAAATATTTGTCACAACTTTTACAGGAAAATAATTTTTAATGCGTCTGCCCTGAAGGATCAAGCGAACAACTCTTTCAGTACATCCAGCGATTTCAGCACCGGAAAATCCGGCAAGTGCAAACGATAATAATCATTTATAATAACCAAACATCGGTTACGTTCCAGGCGACTCATGGCAAAAAGATGCATCGTTTCATAATTCATACGCATTAAAAGATTGATGCGCGAAGCCTCGTCCGGGTTCAAAAAAGCACCGTGCAAAGGCCGGGCAGACACGAAACAGGCATTCAGCATATCAAAGAAACATCCTTCCCTATAATCCTCCGTATTAGGATACAGGCCGAGGAAACGTGAAAAACGCATCAGAAAAACCAAATGAAAATTGGAGAAACTTCTGTCGCATTCGTCCAGCCACCGGATAGAATGTTCCAAATAAGCAAACAACGGTCCGTTCTCCGCTTCTTCGCGCAAGGCCCTATACAGGAACTCCGCCAGAAACATAGCGATGGCGGACTTATAAGGATCGTATGGCAATGTACGAAAAGGATACCGCGACTTCGCTTCTTTTATACGACAGAGATTGGACATCGGACGGTAATCCGCTTCAAACTCTATCATGGAGAGCGGCTGAAACAATACCGTCTTCACCGCCGATTTCCGCGAACGGGAAATAGACACAAGAAAAGAAGCGCGGCCATTTTCGCGCGTATAAATATCAACAATATTCGAAGTATCATTGTATTTTAAGGTATGAAGTACAATTCCCACCGTCTTATGAAACATACTCTTTTTCTTTATTTATATAATAGATAATTGCCGTCTGGAATACGTTTTTTACCTTTCCACACAAATATACGCACCCTTGAAGCATACAAAAATAAGGTTTTTAGATGAAAATGCACATATTTCTAAAAAAAAATATGCCGAATATTTTGCCAGTTCAAAAAAAGTTCCTACCTTTGCAACCGCAAAAGAGAAAAACACTCTCCGAAAGCAAGCCAAGCTAAGGCTCGGCAAATTCAAGGCTTGGCCCGTTCGTCTATCGGTTAGGACGCAAGATTTTCATTCTTGAAAGGGGGGTT
>BLLV01000231.1 GCA_011959205.1 Bacteroidaceae bacterium | reverse complement strand
TGCCACAGAATAATATTGTCGTTGAGTTTAGAATGTATCACTCTATGATACAATATACTGCACGCAAGGAGTTTCAGCTACCGTTATTCGTAGCGATAGATAAAGTCTGGGACTATATCAACCAGCCTGCAAGCAATCCGCTTCTGCATTACAATGATGGACCTTATATATTCGACATACCTTCGTTCAATAAAGAGGCAATCAGAGAAGCGATTCTGAATGCGTGCTGTCACCGTTCAATGTTGATTCAGAGCGATGTTGTCATCAAGCAATACCCCGACAGCATAACCATTACCAATGCCGGCGGTTTTCCTTCCGGAGTGGATATGAGCAACATATTGACGGTAAACAGTGTTCCGCGCAGCAAACTGATGAGCGAAATTTTGCAGAAGACAGGACTGGTGGAACGTTCCGGACAGGGAGTAGATAAGATGTTCTACAACTGCATTATGGAGGGTAAGGCACTGCCGGACTATTCGGACACAGACCCGTATCAAGTCAGCCTTACGTTCAAGGCGCCCATACTGGATGCAGCTTTTATTATTTTCATCCGAAATGAGCAAAACAGAAGAAACCCTGCCGAACAGTTGAATGTCTTTGAGTTGCTGACCTTGTACAAAGTCGCAATGAGGGATTACGAAGGACTGGAAGGGCATATCCTACGGAAATTATCTGAAGAGGGGCTTATCATAGACGAAAACGGTTTTTACCGTTTGTCTGATGATTACCGCAATGAGGCAGTTGAAAAACTGAAGGGGCTGAATATGAACCACCTTAAAATGGTTTCTGACAGTTTCCGTAAAAATGGTTTTATCAGCCGTACTATTCTTAATGACGTATTTACAGATATATTGTCAGACAGACAAGTTCGAGCGTTTATCTCAAAAATGGAAGAAGTGGGTATTATACAGAAAGAGAGTGCAGGCAAATATACCCGTTATGCAAAAACACAAGAATTTCCTTCATTCAATTAATGTCCGCAAGAGCCATCTTTTTGTCCGCAAGATTATAACTTGTTGATTATAAGATATTTTTCAAATGTCCGCAAGAACTATTTTTTTGTCCGCAAGACTTTTTATAATGGATTGAAGTTATAGAAACACCTGCAATACTCACAATGATATTGCAGGTGTTTCACATTTCTATTACCCTCAGGAATCCGACGGTTATTTCGCCCCACGCTTGTTTTGTACGTCCTTTATCATCTCCTTCACATCCTGACCCACCTGTACAAAATTCTTATAAAGTATGCGTTCCCGCTCGTCCCGTGACTTGAAGGTGTAGAATTTCGGTAGTGGCACATACGCCGCTTCCTCTCTCTTTATCTCCCTCATGTCGAAATCCGTCTTACAGAAGAACTTTGATGTCTTGAACTCGTCCGCTTCCTGGATATTCATCGAACCGCCCACACCGGTTTTCGTCTTCATGAAATCCCTTGCCGTCTGTCCGCATATCCACCCCGTCGGCATATCCGAAATCTTCGATGCCGGCACGAGGCTGTCCATGTTTTCGTTCAAGTTGATTGAGGTTTTGTCCCGGTCGATCGTCACACCCTTCTTGATTTGCACCACCTTTCCGAAGATGTCGCTTGACAGCCATTCGAGCGTCTCTTTCGCCCGCGCCGAACCACTCACCACGTTACCGACGGTCGTGATAATCTTCTGCATACCCACCTTGCCGTAATCGGCCTCCAGCTGCGGCAGCTCCTGAAAGCCAAGCGTAACGCTCACCTTATTGCTTCGCGCCGTACCGATCAACCGGTCTATCTTGTGAAAATACAGGGTCGGCAACTCATCCACGATGATGCTCACCGGGATATTCTTCCCTTGACCGGTATTCACACGGGTAACGAGACGGTTCAATATCAATGCGTTCAGCGCACCGATGATTGACTCCATTTCCGGGTCATTGGCTATCAGCAGGTAGCTCGGGTTCTTCGGGTCGCTCACTTTCAGGTCGAAGTCGTCCCCGTCCTTGTGGAACACCCAGTAGCTCTCCTTGGTTGCCAGTCGGGACGTATAGACGCGTAGCGTACCTATCATGCCTTCCAATTGCTCCATCGCGCGATTCTTCAAAGCAGTCTGGAACGGGCCGAGTAGCGGAGCCACCTCGTTGTCCGTCTCCAGCACCTCAAAGATAGTCTGGTAGCTTTCGTTCAAGAACGAGAGGATGTGCGGCATATCCGAATATTTCCCCAGCCAGTAGGCAGGTTCCACGATGTTGCCACCTTCACGGTCGCGCACGATGCCCGTTGGTTTCCAAAACTTCGTCTGCGAGTCCTGCCGTTTTTCCGCATACAGCATATTGCCGTCCTTGTCGTAGGGTTCCTTCTCGTAGTTCACGAAGAAGTAGATGCAGGCGGCGAGGAAGTTCACCGCCGAGGTCTGGAAGAACTGGTCCGAACCGCCGCCGCCTTCTTTCTTCCCTTTCTGCAGTGATTCCAACAGCGTTTCCGCTGTTTCGCTTGCCGCTGCGAGGTTGTTGATGTACTTCGCCTGAATCGGGTTCACACGGCGGCTGTACTCCACATCCACGAAATTGATGATGTTGAACTTGCAACCCTCGGGTATCTTGCCCAGCTTCTGGTTTTTCTTGTAGTGGTAGTACAGTTTGGTGGCCAGCGTCGGAAACTTGTAATCATAAACGACCATCGCGAAGCCCTTTGCACTATGTTGCCGGATGAACGGCTCAATAAGCGAAAATGTTTTACCGCTACCTGGTGTTCCAACCACCCATGTACCACGAAAACAGTTTGTTATATTCACAAATCCTTTTCTAAATTTCCCCTTGTAATAGTATCGCATCGGGATATTTACACTGTACCGGTTCTCTATCAGCTCCTCGCATTGTTCAAAACTTTCGTTTTCCAAATTAAAGCGGTCTTTCATCAGCCCCTCCTTGAGGAACTTCGATATGTTGTCCAGTGCGATATGCACGAGGATGACCCCCACGAGGGAAACGACCATATAAAAGATGATGTTCAGCGGCAGTGTGTAGAGACGCGTTTCCATAGGATGATTGAACAACCACACGGACGGCACAAGCAGCGCAAAGCCGCTCACGAGCGGGTAT